>JAZSLR010000072.1:0-8251 GCA_045535475.1 Acutalibacteraceae bacterium
GACCCTCGGGATAGTTGTCGATAATAACCTTGAGAGGACGGAGAACAGCCATTGCACGGGGTGCGTTTTCATTAAGATTATCTCTTACGCAGGCTTCGAGCAGACCGTAGTCAACAACGCTGTCTGCCTTTGAAACGCCGATACGGTTGATGAATTCACGAACAGCGGCAGCGGGATAGCCTCTTCTTCTCATGCCGCTGAGAGTAATCATTCTGGGGTCGTCCCAGCCGTCAACGATGCCTTTCTGCACCATTTCAAGGCAGTATCTCTTGCTTGTTACGCAATAGTTGAGGTTAAGACGGGCAAATTCAATCTGTCTGGGGGGCTCTTCAAAGCCGATTTCCTTGATGAACCAGTCATAAAGGGGTCTGTGGTTTTCAAATTCAAGGGAGCAGAGCGAATAGGTTACGCCTTCTCTTGCATCCGAAAGAGGATGAGCAAAGTCGTACATAGGATATACGCACCACTTGTCGCCAGTCTGATGATGGGTAACGTGAGCAATTCTGTAGATAACGGGGTCGCGCATATTGATGTTGGGCGATGCCATATCAATCTTTGCTCTGAGAGTTCTTTCGCCGTCGGCAAACTCGCCTGCAGTCATTCTTGCGAACAGGTCAAGGTTTTCTTCGACCGAACGGTCACGGTAGGGACTGTTCTTGCCGGGCTCGGTGAGAGTGCCTCTGTATTCTCTGATTTCATCGGCAGAAAGGTCGCAGACATAAGCCTTGCCGTTCTTGATGAGCTTGATGGCACATTCATAGATAAAATCGAAATAGCTTGATGCGTAAAGCACCTTGTTCCACTTGAAACCGAGCCATTCGATATCTGCTTTTATCGCATCAACATATTCAACGTCCTCTTTTGAGGGGTTGGTATCGTCAAGGCGGAGATTGCATTCGCCGCCGTATTTCTCGGCTGTGCTGAAGTCAATGCAGATTGCCTTTGCGTGACCGATGTGAAGATATCCGTTGGGCTCGGGCGGAAAACGGGTCTGGATACGGGTGTTGACTCCGTTGGCGAGGTCCTCGTCAATAAAGTCGTATATAAAATTTGACGGTGTGGTGTTGAGTTCGTCCATTGCGGGTACTTCCTTTCAGGTTAAGCTTTTCAGTGTTTTTTCAAGTCTTGATTTAATTTCATTCTCGCCGAGAAGATTCATAATCGAATAAAGGTCGGGAGTGTTCTTTCTTGAGGTCAAAGCGATACGGATAACTGTTGAAACATCGCCGACGTGACCCTTGAATGCTTCGGGATTCTTTTTGAATTCCTTGACGTTGGGGGTGAAGCCGAGAGGCTCGCACATATCCTTGATTCTTGCGAACCATTGATCTTTATCGTCCGCAAGCGAGAATTCGCCGAGATATTTTTCGATTATCGCCGCAGCATCTTCATTTGAGATGTTTTCGGGCATTGTGTAATCGGGAGCATAAAGTTCGTTATAAAGATACGAGAAATAATCCCTGACCTCGTTCCATTTTGCAATATCTTTTCTGGGCTTGGGATTTTCTCTGTCAATATTGACGGCAGCAGTTGAAAATTCGGGGTCTGCCGTGAAAATATTGTAAAACTCGGGGTCGTAGACCTTTGCCCACGCCGCAACATTTTCGTATACCTGCTGAGCGGTCATAACCGAGATAACGTTTTTGCTTACATCGTTGAGCTTCACAAGGTCAAACAGACAGCCGCTTGAGCTCATCTTTTTGAGATTGAAGGGGAATTTTGAAATATCCTCTTTCGGATTTGCTCTGCGCCAATCCTCGAAGTTTGAGTTGAGAAGAGTGAGCAGGTATTCAAGCACGCTTTCCTTCGGGAAGCCTTTTTCAACAAAGTAGCTGACCGCCGCTTCGGGGTCCTTTCTCTTTGAAAGCTTGCGCTTGTCGCCCGTTTCCTCGTCTATCTTAAGCACCTGCGGAGTATGTGCAAACTTGGGAAGCTTGAAGCCGCAGGCTCTGAAAAGCTCGATATGCTTGGGAACGGATGAAATCCATTCCTCGCCGCGGATAACGTGAGTTGTTCTCATAAAATGGTCATCGCAGGCGTGCGCGAAATGGTAAGTGGGAATTCCGTCAGATTTGAGAAGAACCTCATCGATCATGTTTTCGGGCATTTCAATCTTGCCGCGGATAACGTCGTCAAACATTATCTTTTTTTCGTCGCTGCCGCCCGAACGAAGTCGAAGAACCCAGCTCTTGCCATCTGCAAGATTTTTTTCAATCTCTTCAAGGTTGAGGTCACGGCACTTTGCCCATTTTCCGAAGTAACCCCAGATAAGAGCATCGCCCTGTTCCTGCTCCTTGCGAAGCTCGGAAAGCTCGTCCGCCGTGCAGAAGCAAGGATATGCAAGACCCTTTTCAACAAGGCTCTTTGCAACCGTCTGATAGATTTCCGCACGCTGACTCTGGGTATAGGGACCGTATGCGCCCTTTTCCGTGCCGAAGCCGGTTACGCCTTCGGTGAATTCAACTCCGAAATAATCGAAGCCGTTGATGATTGCCGAAACACCGTCATCAATCTCACGCTTTTTATCGGTATCCTCAATTCTGAGGAATGAAACGCCGTTTGTTGCCTGAGCGGTAAGAACATCAACAAGTGCGCCGAAAAGACCGCCGATGTGAAGATATCCTGTGGGGGAAGGGGCGAATCGGGTTACCCTTGCGCCCTCGGCAAGACCTCTTTCGGGGTAGAGCTCCTCATAATAATCGGGGGTTTTATCGATATGGGGAAAAAGAAGCTCCGCCAGTTTTTTGTAATCCAAAATATACACCTCTGCTTTAATATAAAAACTTATACTCTATTATTATTACAGAAAACACCGCAACTATCAAGATATATTTTTAATTTTTTTCATTTATATAGGTGTTTTTTTCGGATTTATTTGCCGATTGGAATAAATGCCGCCTGCGATGCCAAAAATATGGGTGAAAAAAATAAGCGAAAGAGGCTTTGCTATGAAAAAAAGAATTAAAAAATATCCCAACATCTATCTTGCGCTTTTCGTCTGCCTGATTGCTGTGGGCATCGGCTCGGTTGTAGGATTGACAAGCAGGAATTCTCCCAAGGAAACAACGGATTTCAGCCGTATAACCGTCAGCTGGAGCATTGAAAACGAGCAGCCGCTGACGGACGAAGCAAACATCGGCATCAGCGGCATTGCGGACGAGCGTATCTACACCATTCCCGAAACATCGGAAAAAATTGAAAATAACAAGCCTTATTCGGGTAACTTCGCGCTTCCGATGGGCACGGATATCATCAAAGATTTCAGCGACGGCGAAATGGTGCTGTCAAAAACAATGGGCGACTGGCGTGTGCATAACGGCGTTGACTTCGGCGGAAGTGCGGGCAACGAGGTTGTTGCGGTTGCAGACGGCACGGTGACCTCGGTTTATGATGACAGTTTCTGGGGCACGGTTGTTGAAATCGACCACGGCAACGGAATGACTGCGCGCTACTGCGGACTGAAAAGCGGAAGCTGTCTGCCCGAAGGAAGCGAAGTAAAAAAATATGATAAGGTAGGCTCGCTCGGTCACATTCCCGTTGAAATCAGCGACGAGGACCATCTTCACCTCGAAATTCTTATTGACGGCGAAAACGTCGACCCGCTCAAGGCATTGAATAAGGTCGGAAACAACAATTAACTCGCTGATGGCGAATATCACTTTCGGCAAATCCGAAAATTTCACATCGCAAAGTGATATATCACCTGTTCCTGCGGAACGGATTTCACATTCCGCAGGAATATAATATGGCGGCCGCCATATGTCACCCGGCTCCCCACGGATGCAGTTACACACCACCGTTTAACGGCAGCCGCCTTGTTTTCGAGAGCAAACACCCTCACTCCATTCTATGCCGACAATTAAAATCGGGCATAAAATAATTTTTAAAAAAGGCTTTACATTTTGATTTTATTGTGATATAATCCCATTTGCACGTGCCCGTTTCTCGGGTTGCGGAGTAAACCTCAACGAGGTGTTCACCTGCCGCATTCTGGGTTCCGTGGCAAATAATTAAATGAGGTGAAAGAAAATGACACAGGCAGAAAAGACCGCAATTATGCAGGAATATGCTCTTCACGAGGGCGACACAGGTTCACCCGAAGTTCAGATCGCTGTTCTCACAAAGAGAATCAACGACCTCACAGAGCACCTTAAGGTTCACAAGAAGGACCATCACTCAAGAAGAGGCCTTCTTATGATGGTTGGTCACAGAAGAAACCTTCTCGCATATCTTCAGAAGGTTGACATTGAGCGTTACCGTTCAATCATCGCAAGACTTGGCATCCGTAAATAATTTCAGCAATAAAGCAGGCAGGAACATAATATCTTGCCTGCTTTGTGTCGTTTTTAAAGGCGAATTAACCTGCTAAAACATTACCCTGATATCGCTTTAAATCGATGTTAAAACGCATCTTTCAGGCGGCTGTTTCCCCGGTTTTAGCGGTAAATCGAGCGTTTGAATTCATCAAATGCTGGATTTATTGCTAAACCCAAACCTGCCGCCTGTGGAAATAAAAATTTTTACAGAGAGGTAAAAGATTATGTTTTTTGAAGCTTTCAAGAAGTACGAAACAGAAATCGCAGGCAGACCTTTTGTTGTTGAAGTAGGCAAAATGGCTCAGCTTGCAGGCGGCGCATGCCTTGTTCGCTACGGCGAAACAAACGTGCTCTGCACAGCCACAATGGCTGCAAAACCCAGAGAGGGCGTTGATTTCTTCCCCCTTTCGGTTGACTACGAAGAGAAACTCTATTCAGTAGGCCGTATCCCCGGCTCATTCCAGAGACGTGAAGGCAAGGCAAGCGAAAAGGCTACTCTTGCAACACGCGTTATCGACAGACCCATCCGTCCTCTTTTCCCCAAGGATATGAGAAACGACGTCGGCGTTGTTGCAACAGTTATGTCGGTTGACCCCGACTGCCAGCCCGAAATCGCTGCTATGCTCGGCGTTTCAATCGCTATCTCAATCTCAGAAATCCCCTGGGACGGCCCCGTTTCAAGCGTTGTAGTAGGTCTTGTTGACGGTCAGTACGTCATTAATCCCACTCTCGAGCAGAGAGCAAAGAGCGAAATGTATGTTACCGTTGCATCAACAAGCGAGCTTGTTGCAATGATTGAAGCAGGTGCAAACGAAGTTTCCAACGACGATATGTACGACGGCATTATGTTTGCACACAAAGAAAACCAGAGAATCGTTGAGTTCATCAACCAGATCAAGGCTGAATGCGGCAAGGAAAAGGTTGACTTCCCCTCAAACGATCCCGATCCCGAAATGTACGAAGCAATCAAGGATTTCGCAATCGAAGATATCCGCTTTGCTCTTGATACAGACGATAAGAGAATCCGTGACGAGCGCCTTAAGCCCGTTTACGAGAAGGTTCACGAGAAGTTCGACGAAATCTATCCCGAAATGGAAGTTAAGATTGAAGAATGCCTCTACAAGGTTCAGAAGTACGTTGTTCGCCGCTGGCTTCTTGACGACGGCAAGCGCGTTGACGGCAGAGGAATCAACGAAATCCGTCCTCTCAACGCAGAGGTTGACCTTCTTGACAGAGTTCACGGCTCAGGTATGTTCACCAGAGGTCAGACTCAGGTTCTTTCAATCACAACTCTCGGACCTATGAGCGATGCTCAGCTTCTCGACGGTCTTGACGAAGAAGAATCCAAGAGATATATGCACCACTACAACTTCCCCTCATATTCAGTCGGCGAAACAAAGCCCTCAAGAGGCCCCGGCAGAAGAGAAATCGGTCACGGTGCACTTGCAGAGCGTTCACTCATCCCCGTTCTTCCCTCAGTTGAGGAATTCCCCTACACAATCCGTGTTGTTTCCGAAGTTCTTTCATCAAACGGCTCAACTTCACAGGGTTCAGTCTGCGGTTCAACACTTTCACTTATGGCAGCAGGCGTTCCCATCAAGGCTCCCGTTGCAGGTATCTCCTGCGGTCTTATCACAGAAGGCAACCGCTTTATGACAATGGTTGATATCCAGGGTCTTGAAGACTTCTTCGGCGATATGGACTTCAAGGTTGCAGGTACAAAGAAGGGTATCACATCAATCCAGATGGACCTCAAGGTTCACGGTCTTACCCCCGCTATCATCAGAGAAGCTCTCGACAAGACTTACACCGCAAGATGCTATATTCTTGACGAAATTATGCTTCCCGTTATCGCAGAACCCAGAGCAGAGCTTTCAAAGTGGGCACCCAAGATGCTCACAACAAAGATTGACCCCGAAAAGATCGGCGACGTTATCGGCAAGCAGGGCAAGGTTATCCAGAAGATCTGCGCTGAATGCAACTGTAAGATTGACGTTCAGGAAGACGGTAACATCTTTGTTTCTTCAACAGATATCGACGATGCAAGAAGAGCAATCTCCATCGTTGAAACAATCGCTAACGACCCCGAGGTCGGCGCAATCTATAAGGGCATCGTAACCCGCCTTATGAGCTTCGGCGCATTCGTTGAAATCGCTCCCGGCAAAGAAGGTATGGTTCACATCAGCCAGCTCGACGTTAAGAGAACAGAGAAGGTTGAAGATGCTGTTACAGTCGGCGACGAGGTTATCGTTAAGGTTCTTCCCAAGGATGACCAGGGCAGACTCAACTTCTCACGCCGCGAGGCTCTCATCGAGGTTGAAGGTCTCGTTCCCGAAAACACGGTTTCAGACGCTCCCAGAAAGCCCAGAAGAGATTTCAAGGGCGACAGAGGCGGCAGAACACCCAGAAAAGAAAACAACTAAATAAAAACGGACGACCAATGGTCGCCCCTACGTAAAATTCATCACCGCGGATTCATTGCGAATCTGCGGTGATTTTTGTTAAATTTTGTTTGACACTTCTGCGTATATTTGATAAAATAAAATAAATTAAAAAAGGAGCTGTTTTTTATGATAGCAAAAATTGTATCATTCATTATGTCCCTTGTTATTGCTTTCTCTTCGGCGCTGGGTCTTGTTTTTGTTGCACCCACCGAGGAAGCTGCCAAGATTGAAAACGTAATCATAATGATTGGCGACGGTATGGGATGGAATCACCTGTACGCAACTCAGAATAAACATAACATCAAGCTTCAAATGCTTGAAAAAACCGATTATCACGGCTTTTCGAGAACTCGTTCCGCAAGTAACCTTGTTACCGATTCCGCCGCAGGCGGCACAGCTCTTGCAACAGGCGGCAGAACAATGAACGGTTACGTCGGCGTTTATCCCACCGACCCTCTTGAAGCAATCGGTACTCCTGCTTCAATCACCGAGGTTGCTATGACCCGCGGTATGAGCACCGGCGTTGTTACAAGCGACGCTGTTACAGGCGCAACTCCCGCTTCATTCTCCGCTCACGAAAGAGACAGAGATATGGCTGCCGAGCTTTTTGCCGACCAGGTTGCTTCCGAAATCGACCTTATCTGGGGCGCGATTGATGAAGGCATCGTGACCAAAGAGGCTTGTGATGCAAACGGCAAGGAATATGTTTCCAGCCTCAGCGAAGTTCAGGCACTTGAAGCAGGTCAGAAATCCATCGGTCAGTTCCACTGCGACACTATGTGGCAGGGTCTTGACAACGGCGACCAGCCCACACTCTCCGAGCTTACCGTTGAAGCAATCGATATTCTTGATGAAGATGAGGACGGCTTCTTCCTTATGGTTGAGGGCGCTCATATCGATAAGTGTTCGCACTCGCAGGACGCTGACGGCGCAATGACCGCAGTTCTTGAGTTTGACAGAGCAATAAGCAAGGCGATTGATTTCGCAAAAGAAGACGGTCACACTCTTGTTGTTATCTCCGCTGACCACGAAACAGGCGCAGTTACACCCAACGGCGACGGCACATACACCTGGACCTCGGGCAGCCACTCGGCAGCTGATGTTCCCGTGCTTGTTTACGGCTGTGACTCCTTCATCGAGGACGGCGAAACAATCGATAATATCGATATCCCCACAAAGGCTGTGGCGTTTATGACCAATAACGAGGTTTATTTCCCCGTTGTTCAGGCATATCTTTATGACGAGAAATAATATATAAATAAAATTGGCGGGGTTATTACCCCGCCTTTGCTTTTATCTGTTTATTGTTGAAAATCAAAAACCCACCCTCATATGAGAGTGGGTCTTTTTGTAAGATTTAATTATTTAAACTTACGCTTACGAGCAGCCTCTGACTTCTTCTTTCTCTTTACCGAAGGCTTCTCATAGTGTTCTCTTTTGCGAACCTCCTGGATAACGCCGTCTCTTGAAGTCTGTCTTTTGAATCTTCTG
>JAZSLR010000077.1:0-13666 GCA_045535475.1 Acutalibacteraceae bacterium
TATGCACAAACACGGTAATGGCGGTTGCTCGGGATTCTGACCCGATTTCCCTTTTGATTTACTCCGCAATGCGTTTCAAACCGTATCTTATCAATTCATATTCAATTGCTGACTATTATAATCGCATTTCCCGTTGTTGTCAAGAACTAAAAGAGTTGTAAAAGGCAAAAAAGAAAATCACCTGTTGATAGCGAAAAAAATGATGTAAAACACTGATAATTCTATTTCTTTTTCAAAAGATGAGGTATATGCGCTCCTCCACTCAACAGGTAAGCCTTTAATTTTTTGGTAAAAATGCAAGAGAATAGTAAAAAACACCGCCAAGCCGTTTCATCATCACGGTTAAGCGGTGTTTTTTCTGTAACAAGGAACTGAATTTTACGTTAATTTAACTTTTTAAACAGTTAATGACTATATTATTTGCAGAACTTATATAAATAATAATATTATGGTATAGGTTGATTTGCTTTATATTATATGTTATAATGTAATGAAATACTGTTTTGGATTTTGGGAGGACGAGATGAAAAAAAATATTTATCTTGCACAGATTAACGTAGCATACAGCGACCGTCTGGCATATATACCTTATGCCGCAGGCTGCATTGCCGCATATGCCTGGAATGATCCCGAAATCAAAGAAAACTTCAATCTGGGAGACATTCTTTTTCTCAGAGAAAAGGTTGACGAAGCAATAAAAAGAATAAAAGATCCGTTCATTGTCGGCTTCTCATGTTACATATGGAACATGGAATATAACCGCACTCTTGCCGAAATGATAAAAAAAGAATACCCCGAATGCCTGATTGTTTTCGGCGGACACAACATTCCGTTCAACACAGAAGTGCTTGAAAATTCACCGTTTGTTGACGCTCTCATTCACGGTGAAGGTGAACGCTGCTTTGTTGATTACGTCAAAGCGGCTCAGAAAAACGATTTCTCATCTCTTAAAAACATCTCTTACCGTGCAAACGGAAAAATCATTCCCGCAACGGAGGACAAGGGCTGTCTTGCTCTTGATAATCTGCCTTCTCCATATGCAACAGGCGTATTTGACAAGATGATGGCAGATTATCCTTTGATTGATTTTCAGGCAACACTTGAAACAAACCGAGGCTGCCCCTATTCCTGTGCATTCTGTGATTGGTGCTTCACCGAGAAAATCAGATATTTTCCGATGGATAAAATTAAAAAAGAAATCGAATGGATGTCCGAAAACAAAATATCTTACTGCTATTGCGCCGACGCAAACTTCGGCATTTCATCAAGAGATATTGAGGTTGCACAGTTTGTTGTTGACTGCAACAAAAAGAACGGATATCCTCAGATTTTCAAACCCTGTTACGCAAAAAACAGCGATGAAAATATATTTGAAATAGGTAAACTTCTTAACAAAAACGGTGTGGATAAGGGAGTTACTCTTGCATATCAGTCCATGTCACCGACCGTGCTTGAAAATATCGGCAGAAAAAATCTGGACATAGACTATTATTCCCGCCTCAATGCTCTTTACAGTGCAGAGGGTATCCCTACATATACAGAGCTTATCCTCGGCCTTCCCGGTGAAACATATGAATCATTTTGTAACGGTCTTTGCGGTCTTCTCGAGGCAGGTCAGCATAACTCCATAACCGTTTACACCTGTCAGGTTTACTGCAATTCACCCCTTGCACAGCCCGACTACAAGAATAAATACGGAATCAGATGGGAAAGAGTTCCTCTTCACGGCATACATTACCCCGTTAATTTCAACGGTGTTCAGGAATATTACGATGTTGTTGTCGAAACAAAAGATATGTCAAAAGAAGAGTGGGTAAAAGCAAATATGTTCTCCGTCTGTCTTCAGAGCTTCCATCACCTCGGTCTTCTGAGATGTTTTGCAATTTATTCGAGATTCGAAAAAGGAATCCCGTATTTCGATTTTTATAATCGCCTTCTCAATTATATTTTCTCCGATGAGTCAAAGTATATCTATAAACTCTTTAACATGATAAAGAACAAAACCGAAGATACCCGCAATTCGGACTGGTGCTATCAGAACGATATTTTCAGCAAGGTCGGTTGGTATTTTGAAGAAGGTGCTTTCCTCGATATGGTATATAATTTTGATGCTTTGTGGGAAGATTTGAAAGATTTTATTTATTCTCTCGGAATCGACAGGGAAATCGCCGATTCGCTTCTTGAATATCAGAAATCAACAATCCGTATGCCCAATCAGGAAAAACTGGTTATTGACAGTCCTTTCGACTTTTACAACTATTTTGAAAATATTTACAAAGGGGATTACGCACCCCTTAAAAAGCAAAAAACCCGTCTTACCATTGAACTTGAAAAGAAAGTCGATTCATGGGCGGTTTATGCCAGAGAAATTATCTGGTTCGGCAAACGACGCAGTGCAACCATCTGTACAAATCCCAGAGAAAAAATCGAATGTACATTATTGCAGGAGTAACCGTTATGAAAATGCTGTTCATTTATCCTCCGCAGTGGAACCCGACATCCGTTTATCTTTCGGTTCCTCTGCTTGCTTCACAAGTTAAGAATGCAGGGTACGAAGCAGACTGCCTTGACTTGAATGTTAAATTTTTCAATCACATACTCAATTCGGACCATCTCAATAAAGCTGTTGATGTTTGTGTTGAAAAACACAGAAAACTCGGTAAGCTGATTGCCGAAAAATATCCGGATGCCGCCGAAAACTTCAATTCATATTCAATTGAAGAACAGACGATGTTTCTGAAGTTCAAAAAAATGAGTGAAATGCTTGCCGGCGGAGTTGACCGGTTGCGTAAAACAGCCTCAAAAACAGACGATGCTGTTTCCGTTCTGAGGAACGAAAAAGATTTTTATGTCCCCGAAAAACTTTTTGCGGCAAAAAAAGTGATTCTTCAGGCCTTGAAAATAGCCTCACTTCCGTTTGCACCCAACGAAATAATTTTTGACAACTATTTTTCCAATCCTCTTCTCAAGCAGGATTGGGTGAACATTGACAGCCAGTGTAAAGACAGAGAAGTCAATATGTTTATTGACTTTTTTGAGAATTACGCAAAAAAAATATCGGAATCGGATTACGGATGTATCTGTATTTCCGTGCCTGACCTGAGTCAGCTTATTCCCGCATTCACTCTTGCAAGAATTCTTAAAAACAGAACCGATGCAAAAATCTGTATCGGCGGAAATTACATCACTCAGAATATGCGTGATTTCATGAATCACCCCGAAATTTTCGAAGAATATTCCGATTTTCTTTCCGTTGGTGACGGCGAAACCGCAATCATTGAGTTGGCTCGCTTTATAAGCGGAGAAACCGAACTCACGCAAGTGCCGAATATAGTATACCTTAACGAAGAAAATCAGACTGTATTTACCTATGAATCCAAAAAACTGGATTTCGAAAATGTCGCGTATCTGAATCTTGACGGCTATGACTTTTCGGAATATTTTTCACCCGAACCCGTTCTTCCGATTCAGCTTTCAAAAGGTTGCTATTGGGGCAAGTGCAGTTTCTGTGACTATTATTACGGACAGCAGTGCTTTGACATAAAGAATATAGAACGCGTCATTGATGAGTTCAGATATTATATGGAGAAATACAACATAAGGAGATTTGCTTTTATTGACGAAGCAATCCCGCCCAAATATTATGTTAAACTTGCTCAGGCAATTATCGACGCAAAACTCGATATCTGCTACTATTCGTTTGCAAGGCTTGAAAAGGAATTTACTCCCGAAGCAATGAAAACGCTTCAAAAATCAGGGGCAAGAATCTGCCTTTGGGGATATGAGGCTTATTCGGAAAGAGTTCTGAATCTTATGAACAAAGGCATTGATGCAGGCAAAAGAGAAGAAATTCTCAGAAACGCTCACGATGCGGGTATCTGGAACAATGTTCTCTTCATAATCGGCTATCCCACCGAAACAAGAGAGGAAATTGAACAGACACTTGATTTTGTAAGAAATAACAGAGATATTGTAAACAGCGTTACCCCATCAAACTTCTCGCTCAAAAAGAACGCTATTCTCCATGATGAAATCGGTAAAAACGGAATTGTTTCGTGCAAAACAAACGGGGAATTCTATACCGTTTGCAAAGATGAAATAGAGGGCGTGCCTCAGCATATCCGCCGTGATATCAGAAGAGATTTTCATTTGGAACTTATAACCGACTACAGCGGCAGCATATGGCCTGTCAACTATTCCGATTTTGACCTGCTGCTGCTCTATCTTTCAAAATATTCTCTTGACTACGTTGCAAATTATAAATCAGAAGAAAACCTGACACTTATGTTCAGATAAAATTGGAGACATTGCTTTGAAAAATTATGATGTGATTGTTGTGGGTGCCGGCATGGGAGGTCTCGCCTGCGCCGGTGTACTTGCCAAAAATAATAAAAGAGTTCTTCTGCTTGAACAGTCTCACTCTGCAGGCGGTTTTGCAAACAGCTTTGTAAGAGGCAGATTCGAGTTTGAGGTTTCTCTCCATGAGCTCTGCGGCTTCGGTCGGTACGATATGCCCTTCGGACCTGTCAGAGGCTTGTTCAATTATCTCGGAATTTCCGATAAAATCGATTGGGTGGATATTCCCGACGCTTACAGACTCATCACTTTTAATGACGAAAACAGATACGATATCCGTATGCCTTTCGGAATCAAGGAATATATTGATAAGCTCGAAGAATATGTACCCGGCAGCAAAAAAGAAG
Source organism: Acutalibacteraceae bacterium (assembly GCA_045535475.1). GTDB lineage: Bacteria > Bacillota > Clostridia > Oscillospirales > Acutalibacteraceae > CAG-177. The sequence continues at coordinate 4,704 of JAZSLR010000077.1, forward strand.
TAACCAGACTTTTTCAGGCAGGCGAAGATGTCCGCAAAGAAATCGAAGCACTCTCCGCTCCGATGGGCACCTTGAAAAAGATTTTCGCTTTGCTTAAAAACGGTGTTCTTCTCCATACCGCTTCATACAGCATGAACGAAGTGCTTGATACTTTTGATTTGCCGACAAAAGCCAAGGATATTCTGAGGGCATACTGGGCATATCTTTGCACCGACCTTGATACCCTGGATTTTATTCACTACATCCAAATGCTTAATTCATATATAGAATTAAAGGCCGTTGTTCCCAGACTTCGCAGCCACGAAATGGTGAACTGTCTTGTTGACTGCTTCAGGGAATACGGCGGAACAATCCGTCTTAATTCAAAGGTTACAAAAATCAACACTCTCAACGGTGCCGTAACGGGTGTTGAACTTGACGACGGAACAGCATTTTCGGCCGAAACGGTTGTATGCAACTGTTCTCCTCATAATGTTTTCGGCAAAATGATAGATAAAAAAGATGTTCCCGAATACGAAGTAAAGAAAGCAAATGCCCGCACATTCGGCGGCAGAGGTTTCTGCGTATTTCTCGGACTTAACAAATCCGCAGATGAACTCGGTCTGAAGGATTATTCTTATTTCATATATCCGAATATGGACACGGTAAAAGAGTTCAAACGAATGGCTTTACCCGAAACAAACGATGTCCAGAACACAGTCTGCCTCAATGCCGTTAATCCTCAGGCTTCACCGGAAGGTACCTGCATGCTTTGCATGACAACGCTTTTCACAAGTGACTACTGGGGCAAGGTTTCTCCTGAAAATTACTATGAAGAAAAGGAAAAATTCGCTCTTCATATGATTGACGTCTTTGAAAAAGCCACGGGTGTGAGAATCCGTGACAACATAGAAGAAATCGAAATTGCAACTCCCGCAACCTTTGCACGCTTTACCGACGCCACAGACGGCGTAATCTACGGTTATCTTGGAAAAAAGAATGACGGCGTTGTTGCAAGAAGAATGGATAAATCCGGAAATTCGGTGCAGGGTCTTCATTTTGCAGGCGGTTACGGTCACATGCTTCTCGGCTACAGTTCGGCGCTTTCTTCCGGCAGAACGGTTGCTCACAATATTCTTTCCGATACGGAGGCGGCAAACAAATGAAAAGAATAATAGTTCAGTCTGCATTAAAAGACATCCGTAATTCGGGAAGCATTTCTCAGAAAAGAAGCGATATGATTAACAACGCACCCGCAACCGAACTGTGTTCGCTTTATCCGGCAAACAAACTTGCCGGTGAACTTCATCCCGAAAATTTCAGGCTTTCTGCTGTTTCCTGCAAAGAAGACGGTGAGCTTATAATTGCAGAACTTTTGCCCGAAGAAAAAAACACCGTTTTCCGATTCAGGGAAGGGCAAATGCTTGCCGTTAAATTCAGCCCCGAGGAAAGCAAGTGTTCTTATTCCGTGCCCGTTATGAGTTCATCCGGCAGCAACGGAATAACCGTCGGCGTTTCTCCCGTTTCTCAGGCATACAAACACTTCAGAAACTGCGAAGGCAAACAACTTACGGGAATCTCTTTTGAAGGAAACTTTTTCTACAGCCGTATTCGTGACGGCGAAAACATCTGCGTCTTAACGGATATTCACGGTTTGCCGTCTGTTTACGGCATTGCAAACTCTCTTCGAAACGTATCGTTAAAAGTGTTCTTCTTCGGAGATAACAGAGATAATTTCCAAAATCTCGCTCTGGAACCCGTTTCCGTACTTCCCGATTTCAACAATCTCGGCAAATGCAGCATATATATTTGCGGTTCTCATGAATTCTGCCATAAAATGCAGGCAGAGATTTCGGACACCGGTTTCAGACCCGTCAGCCTGAGAGTTCTTAATCTGGGGTCAGAGGAAGAGGAGACTCTTTCGGAAACGGTTCACAGATGCAAAGTCATCTGCAAGGGTGAAACCTATGAACTTGAATGCCGTGAAGGTGAAAAACTTTTGTATGCCATAGAAAATTCCGATGTTCCCATAAACGCAAAATGCGCAAACGGTGAATGCGGTTATTGCAGAAGCAGGCTTCTCAGCGGAGAGGTAAGACTTCTTAAGAATGCCTCAGACCGCCGCACAGCCGCAGATATTAAATACGGATATATCCATCCGTGCAGCATTACTCCCGTAAGCGATATCGTTATAGAAATATAAAATGCAAAACTGAAAGGCAGCTTCAGATATGAACACATTATTGCTTATGCCACCTCAGTGGTATCCGATGAATCCCTATCTTTCTCTTGCTCAGCTTATAGGGCAGATTAAAGCCAAAAACTATGAAGCTGAAGCCTATGATATCAATATTGAATTTTTCAATGATGTTCTGACAGAAAATAAAATTCAGTTCTATTCAGAAAAAGCAAAAACTTTTATGAGAGAATTTGCCGCTGAGATTTCAGAGAATAACTATACTGAAAAGCTTTTCCATACGTATTCTTCCGATATAAAAACAAAACTTGCCCGCTTTCAGATGATAAGCAAATATTTCGCAGAAAATCCCGACAGGCCGGCAGATGTTTCAAAAAATATCGGGGAAGCTGTTGCGGTAATGAAAGACCGTGAATCCTTTTATGACCCGGAAAAACATTTCTGGGCAAAGGATATTATCAAGGATGCACTTGAAATCGTTTCTCTTCCTTATCTGCCGTCCCGCATAATGCTGGACAACTACATCGCCAACCCTTTTTATTCCTACAACTACGGCGATATCAAGGAGCAATGCTGTTCTCCCGAACTCAATATGTTCATTGAATATTATGAAGAAAAACTTTCGGGAATCGATTTTGATAAATACAGCCTTATCGGTATAAGCATCTGCGATCTGAGTCAGGTTGTTCCCGGACTCACTCTCGCAAAAATGATTAAAGAGCGCTGTTCTGCCCATATCTCGCTCGGCGGAAACTATATTTTCAAAATACGCAACGACCTCAAAAAATTCCCCGAGTTTTTTGATATGTTCTGCGATTCGCTTCAGATTGGTGACGGAGAAATTTCTCTTCTTTCCCTCTGCGACCACCTGAGCGGCAAAACAGATATAAACAGCGTATATTCGCTGATTTACAAGAACGGAAACGGTGAAATCATTGCAACCGAAGAAGCTCCGCTTCTCAACATGGATAAAATAGAATTCCCGAGTTTTGACGGTTATGATTTCTCAAAATATTTTTCGGCAGATATTGTTATGCCCGTTCAGCTTTCAAAGGGCTGCTATTGGGGCAAATGCACCTTCTGCGATTTCTACACAGGTCAGCAGTGCTTCGACATCAAGAGTGTTGAGCGTGCGGTTGACGAAGTGGAACATCTGATAAACAAATACGGATACCGCCATTTTGCATTTGTTGACGAAGCAATTCCGCCCGTATACTACGAAAAGTTTGCCGATGAACTTATGAGGCGGAATGTAAAAATAAACTTCTATTCATTTGCAAGACTCGAAAAAGGATTCACGCCGGAAGTTCTTCAAAAACTGTACAAGGCAGGCGCTTGCTTCTTTGCGTGGGGATACGAAGCACATTCACCCCGAATAATGAAACTTCTTAACAAGGGTGTTGATGTCGATTACAGACTCACTCTCCTTGAAAACGCAAAAAAAATCGGCCTTTGGAATCACTGCACATTCCTTCTGAGTTATCCCTCGGAAACCGAAGAAGAAACCAGTGCAACCAAGAATATTATCCGTCAGAGAGATTTGATAAACAGTTGCACACCTTCGAACTTTGCTCTTAAAAAGAATGCCATTCTTCACAATATGGCGGAGGAAATGGGTATAAAAAACATTGTTGACAACGGAGATTTCCATGTTTCGTGCAACTATGAACTGTCAGGAATGAAAACCGGTGACATAAAGCGCAACCGAATGGAATTCCAGATGGATTTTCTGAAAAACACCTCAGACTCAATGTGGTCGCTCACATTTACGGACACCGACCATCTTATGCTTTATCTTGCAAAATACGGCACAGAGTGGGTATATAACTATAAACTGAAATATCAGAAGCGACATCTTCAAAGTTGAAATCACATTAATCAACGTGAACGAAATAATCCTTAAGGAGATATATTAATGAAAAATATCTATATGGTTCAGGCCTCAACAACCTACGGCGGTGACCTTTTTAAGGCTGCCTATTTGCCATATGCTGCAGGGCTTCTTGTTGCATATGCCTGGACAGATGAGACTGTAAAAAATGAATATTGTTTTAAAAGGTTTATTTTTACCCGTGAGGATATTGAATCTGTCGTGACTTCTCTCGAAAATCCCGCAATCATAGGGTTTTCAAACTATATCTGGAACACGGAATACAACAAGGCTCTTGCCGGAAGAATCAAAGAGATTTATCCCGAATGTGTTATTGTTTTCGGAGGTCACAATGTGCCGCCCGATGATGAATTTCTCAGAAAATTTGATTATATCGACTTTCTCATTCACGGAGAAGGTGAAGAAGCATTTCTTGAACTTCTTCTTGAACTTCTTGAGGACGAGCCTGATTTCGGCAATGTTTCAAATATTTCATTCAGAAACAATGATGGCGGTTTCACAACCAATCCCGTAAAAACTCTGACAAAAATCGATTATCCTTCACCTTATCTTACAGGTGTTTTTGATGACATTATCAAAGAAAATCCCAATATGCAGCTCGACGCAATTCTTGAAACAAGCCGCGGCTGTCCGAGAAACTGTGCATACTGCGACTGGGGCTGCACCAATTCAAAGGTCAAACTCTTCCCAATTGAACGTGTTCATGCTGAAATCGAATGGTTTGCCAAAAATAAAATTGCGTTTCTTTGGGGCGCAGACGCAAACTTCGGTGCATTTGACAGAGATGAGGAAATCACTGACCACCTTGTTGAAGTGAGAGAAAAATACGGATATCCCGAAAGAATCCGAATCAACTACGCTAAAAACAGACACGATTTTGTTTTCAGAATAAATCAGAAACTTGAAAAATTCGGTTTAAGCAAAGAGGGAGCAACCCTTTCTTTCCAAAGCCTTAACCCGGATACTCTTGCAAATATCGGCAGGAAAAACATGAGTCTGGACAAGTTCAAGGAACTTATGTCTATGTACAGAAATGCGGGTGTTACAACGTATTCCGAACTTATTCTCGGTTTGCCCTGTGAAACATATGAATCCTTCTGCCGCGGAATAGGTATGCTTCTTGAAGCAGGTCAGCACAGACTCATCAATGTCTATAACTGCGAAATTCTGCCCAATTCTCCCATGGCTGCAAAAGACTATCTTGAAAAGCACGGCATAAAGACTGCAGAGGTTGTTTTCCTTACTTCTCACAGCAAGGCGAAATCGGAAGTTGTTGAAAAAACAAAGTATGTTGTCGGTACAGCAAGCATGAATTCCGAAGAATGGATTGCTGCAAACATCTTTGCCTGCTTTGAAAAATCACTTCATCATTACGGCATCCTCAGAAATCTTGCCATTTATTTCCATTACGAGAAAAAAGTTCCCTATGAGGATTTCTATAACAGCGTCATTGATTGGTGCCGAAATTCGGATAATGAGATTATCAACAACTCATATAATTTCCTCTATAATTTCTATAAAACCGTTTGCCTTGAACAGCCGATGAAACTTTACTATAACGAAGAAGTTTACGGAAAAATCACCTGGGCTCCCGAGCACGTTGCTCACATGGATTCAATTTTCCGTCTTGAAGATTATTATGAGGCAATGAGACCCCTCCTCGAATCATACGAAACCGATAAGGTTGTTCTTGATGAAATCATCGAATACCAGAAATGTATGCTCAAAAGACCTCAGCATAACAATTACAGCCGCAATTTCACATACGGTTGGCATGAATATTTCACAAAAGCAATCGCAGGAGAATATGCTCCGCTTAAGAAATATGCAAACCGCATAAATGTCAACAATGAAAAAACGCCTGAAAGTTGGACCGATTATGCTCTTGAGGCTGCTTGGTTTGGTAAGAACGGCGGCACATTCAATGTCGGCATAACAAACGACTTGCTCTGATAAAGGAGAATCTGTACTTATGGCAAAATTTGAAAATGCAACAATTATGATGGGTGCCGTTGACGAAACGGACTCTTTGAGAGAAACCGTTCTTTCCGTGCTCAGACTTTGCGACCACAAAGACCTCAGGGAAATCATCATCGGTTATTCCCAGAAGGTTACTCCCGAAAGCAAGGCGGTTGTTGATGAAATGGCAGCTTTGGATACCGATGTGCCCATCGTCACCTTTATGCAGAAAAGAAGGGGAATCTCCGGACTTGTTGACATGATTGATGTTGCAAGAGGCTCTCATTGCATTCTTGTCGCTTCGGATATGGCGCTTGACCTTGAATGCGTTGCAGAAATGATTGAAGAAGCCAAAAAAGACGGCGATACCATCGTTTCTTCATCACGCTGGCTGAGCGGCTGTGAATTTTTTGAATACAGCAAGATTAAAAAGATTCTTAATTTTCTTGCGCAGAACTTTCTTAAGGTACTGTTCAAGGCGAAGATTACAGACTTCACAAATCCGTGCCAGATAGCACCCACCGAACTTTATCAGTCGATAGAATGGGAAAACGAAGGCTTCCCCATTCTTATTGAAATGGTTCTCAAGCCCCTTCGCCTCGGCTACAAATTCCTTGAGGTTCCCACAAACTGTTATCCGAGAAAGCAAGGCAAATCAAAAAATTCCTTTAAGCAGACGGCAATGTATCTGTCCACAGCCTTGCATATCCGTTTCATGAAGAAAAAAGAGATTCTCAAAAAAGATTCGGAAATTTATAAGAATTTTACAAAATAACCGTTTTAGGAGATTCAAAATGAGTGCAGAAAAAGTTCTGATCATCTCCGATGTGAACGACGCAAATTTCAATCAACTTATAAAAGAAAAATATCCCGGAAGCGTTGTACTTTCACCCGAAAACCCGATAAAACCCTGTGTCGGCTGTCTGAGCTGCTGGCTCAGGACTCCGGGAAAGTGCGTTCTTAACGACAGTTACAGCCGCATGGGAAATTATATGTCAGAAAGCTGTACGATAATCTATATAAGCCGTTGCTTTTTCGGGGGCTTCAGCCCCTTTGTTAAAAACGTTATCGACAGAAGCATAGCTTATGTTCAGCCGTTTTTCAGCAAAAAAGGGAAATCGTCAGGTCATTTAAAGCGTTATAAAAACCGCTTTGATTATTTTGCAGTTTTTTACGGAGAAAACATCTCCGAAGAAGAGAAAAAAACCGCTTTATCTTTATGCCGGGGCAATGCTCTTCTGTGGAACTGCAATAAACCTGAAGTCAGATTTTGCGAAAATTACACCGATGCGGAGGAGCTGTTACCATGAAATTTGCAATGATTAACGGCAGCCCCAGAACAAACAGTGCCTCCGAATTCATTCTGAATTATGTCAAGGACAAGTTGCCTGCCGAAAGCGAAATTCTGCATATTGATACTGTGACTCCGTTAAGCCCCGAAACCGTATCGCAAATTCTTCTCTGCGACTGTATCGTTATTGCTTCACCGCTTTATATCGACGCGCTTCCGTCATCTTTGCTGGATGCAATGGATAAAATCTGCAATGTCTCAGGCAATCGCCGTGCAAACAGAATTTCGGTTTATGCGGTTATCAACTGTGCTTTTTACGAAAGCCACAATAATCACCATGCCCTTGAAATCATTGAAAACTGGAGCAAGCATTGCGGATTTGATTGGAAAAGAGGCGTTGGAATAGGTGCAGGCGGATTTTTGCTTATGGGTTCAACGCAGAATGTCGAAGAAGTTGGCAAAAAAAACATCTGGACATTTGTAAGAGTTGTTGCAAGAACCTTTTTTTCTTATGACAATCCTTTTCGCAAAAAGCCTTTTGCAAAAGGCTTTAACTTTACAATGCAGAGCCTTGCCGACGATATCGTCGGTAACACAGGAAACGGAAACGTGTATATAAGACCGTATTTCCCCAAAATCACCGTTCTTTATAATTTGATGACCAATTTCAGCTTTATTCTTATGATTAAATCGAACGGTCTGAAGATTAAAGATATCGGAAGAAAAGATTTATAACACCGAGAAAGGAGTGCAGTCGGTGAAAAATAAGCTTTATTTTTTTCAGGTAAACTATCCTTACGGCAAATCGGCACATATTCCCTACACCGCAGGCCAGCTTGCAGCTTATGCCTTTGATGACAAGGATGTTGCCGAAAATTATAAGCTCGAAAAGATTTTCTTTCTCAGAAAAAACGTTGATTCCGTTATGGCTGAGATTGATGAGCCGTTTATCGTTGCGTTTTCAACCTATATCTGGAATTGCAACTATAACAAAACCCTCGCAAAAAAGATAAAAGAAAAATATCCCGATTGCACCGTAGTTTTCGGCGGACATCATGTTTCACCCGGCGGTGAAATGCTCAACGAATGCCCGTATATCGACTATCTTCTTCACGGCGAGGGCGAAATAATTTTCAGACGCCTTATGCGTGCGCTCATAGGTCTTGACAATGCCGAAGAAATTCCGGGTATTTCATTGAGGACAGAAAACGGAATTCTCACAAATCCCGACATGATTTCATCCGAATGCAACTTTCCTTCGCCCTATCTCAACGGATATTTTGATGATATAATCAAAGAAAACCCCGATACGGATTTTATGGCACTTATCGAAACATCAAGAGGGTGTCCGAATTCATGTGCATATTGCGATTGGAGCAATATGAAGTCAAAAATACGCAAATTCCCCATTGAACGTATTCACGGAGATATAGAATGGGTAATGAACAACAGAATATGTGTTCTCGGCTCTGCCGATTCCAACTTCGGACTCTTCAAACGTGATGAAGAAATAACCGACAAAATAGTTGAAGCAAAGCTTAAAACAGGATATCCCCTGAGATTTCAGACCTCCTATGCAAAAAACAGCAGTAAGAGAGTTTTTGACATAGGCATGAAGCTTGAAAAAGCGGACATGAACAGAGGCA
>JAZSLR010000009.1:0-5278 GCA_045535475.1 Acutalibacteraceae bacterium
GATTGAACGCCAACCTCTCTTGCAGCTTCCATCTTGAACTGATCAAGAGCAGCTCTTGCCTGAGGAACTACTGAATTGTTCTTTGACATTTCGTTTACACCCCTTTGCTCAATTTTTTGCGTTTGCTTTATTATTGTTGCAATCGATTCGGGGTTTATTAATGTTAATTTTTTGTTTAATTTGAAAGTTTTGAAATAATAATCCGACGGGATTTAATCCGTCGGATTTGATGGTTTATTAGTTTAATTAAGTTTCAGAAAATCCGGTTGAAAATGAACACAACGTGGCTTGAACCCCAATGAAGAGCATCTCATACAAAACAGAATAAACCACAGGAGAGATATTCTTTTTTTCGTTTTCACTTTCCGGAAATGAGTGTGAACAGTTTTCTTACAGGTGAAAGCAGTCTGTCAACAAGACTTCCTCCGCCGAAAAGGAAAAGAGAGCCCTTGCTCATTGCATAGGTTATATCTTCAAGAATCGGGTCGAGCGCCGATTCTTTTTCAACCTCAATATTTTCGTAGCCTTCCGCACCTATCTTGTGAAGAACGGCAATAATCCTTTCTTCTGCGGCTTCAACTCTGAGCCGGTCGGCAACGGTCAATTTAAGCACTGCCTCTCCCTCAGCGATTGCAGCATTAAGCTCTTCCTTATCCTCCTCACTGAGATTGGTTTGGTCAACCCTCTTTGCATCAGGCAGCTTCCATCGACGGATGCTCTCGGTGTAGCAGTGGCCATTATACTGGGGATACATCTCGGGATTGTCGTTGACATCCGTAACCTCTCCCAGAATAATTGCCTTTGCAAGATTAAGCACAACATCATTGTAGCCTACTTCGTGGTATTGGTCAAGGAAAATCCACGTGTTTTCGGGAAGAATTGCAGTAGAAGTATCAACCATATTATCGGGTGAAATATGATTATGGTCGGGATTTGTGCAGTATGTGTTCTTTTCATAGTCAACATTGTCAAGTGTCTGCTTGCCTGCAGCACCGGTTGCACCCAGAGTTGTTGAGGTAAGATTTATGATGCCGTCGGAATTCACCTTCTCCGCAGAAGCAACAATATTGAAATATGTATACATTTCTTCGCCCAGATCAAGGTTTGCACCTGATATGAAATCAACACGAACACCGTCTGCAACCGCGGAAAGAATATTCTTTTTGAGGTTAAGTCTTGCTGTCTGAAAGCCGTCTGTTCTTGCTTTGAGAACGGACTTATCGCTGAGATATCTTTCTGCGAGAGCTTCATATCTGTAAGAAGGAAGCATAGCCCAGAACTGAGGGCAGTTAAGCATAAGGGTGTCAAGAATTGCACTAATTGCGCCCGAAAGCAGAGCTTTTATGCCGGAACGGGGAATAATGTGGAGAAGCGTATTGATAAGATAGCCCAGAGTAGGCTTGCCTTCGGATTCCACAAAAATATTTGTCATAAACTGATGGTAAAGGTATTCGTCGTCAAGGCGCCATTCTCTTGCCATCATATCCGCAACAATATCCGTACCGTCAAGGCAGGCAACAGCGTTAACAATCCGGTCAAGCTCACCGTGACCGTATTTTTCAAGGTAGGCGGTGAGAATTGTTCCGCCCAGTGAAACAGGAAGAAGTGATACCTTGTCGTGACCCGTCTGCTTCTTTACCATTTCGATGTATTGGGCAAGGTCATCTGCCGAATCCATAGGGTCGCCCACAAGGTTGAAGGTGAAGAAATAAACGTGGTCTTCGCCGATTTCATTAACAAGTGCCTGCATGGGAACCATTCTATAAGTCCAGTCAAGGTCTTCCTCCGACATATGTTCAAGAGAGTAATTCCATCTCTGTGTTTTCAGGTTTTCGATGTGGTCACCTTTTTCGTCGCATTTCTGATATTTAAAAATCTCGGAAACAAGGTTATACGCAACCTTATCAAGACCCATATTCGTCTGAAAAGCTATTGTGCCCAGAGCACTGCCCACAAGCTTCAGAATGTTGCTCATTGAAAGAGCAGCTTCATTGAGAATGAGCAAAGTGCTGCCGATGTGATTGCCGTTATACATAACAGGCTCATCGTTTTCATCATAGAGATATGTGGGTGAATGGTTGATGCCGGGGAGAACAATTACGGGTGAATATTCGCATTTGCCGCCGCAATCCGTTTCTGTTGCCGTTGCCGAGGCACTTACCGCACCTGCGGAAACAAGGATTGACGCACAAAGAGCAAGGGAAAGAATTCTTTTGGCTGTCTTTTTCATTTTTGCACACTCCTAATCGGTTCAGACTGTATTCCGTAGCAGTTTTCTGCAACGACTTCAAGGGTATAGCTTCCTTCGGGGAGATTTTCAAGCTTGATTCGGACGATATCGGGCACATCATAGCGGTAATACTCGGGAACGGTTTTGCCCACAGGAATCCTTTTTCCGTTTCCGTCAACGGCAAAAGCTCTGTAAATGAATACGGGCATACCGTCGGCTGACTTTGCCGCATTGAATTTCACCTTGCCGTTTGAGACCCCAAGGGTTGTTCCCTCATCAAAAACGGGAGGTTTTGAAGCAGCAAGCTGTTTTTCGGGAGTAAAGCTTCGGTCAAAGGGACTTTCAAGAATGTATTGGCAAAGATACTCCTTTGAAAGAAGATCAACCGCCCTCAGCCTTATTCTGTTATCCTTGTCAATCTCAACAACCCAGAATGTGGAAACGCTTCTGTAGTTTTTCGGATGAACGGTCTTTACGTCATCAACAGTAAGCTCGGCATAATATAATCCGCCCGTTCCCAATGCGGTGTATTCACCCTGCCAGATTGACCTTGCATCATTAATGGGATAATGTGAATGGCCGGAAAAATCAATAACCTGAGGATATTTTTTCAGAATATCCGCAAAATGGGGCATTCCCCAGCCTTCAAAGTCCGAACTGCCGTAAACGGTGTTCGAAATATGCTCATGCTGAATAACAAAAACGGGCTTTGTCGGGTCATCGGCAACGGCAAGGTCAAGCTGTTGCGCAAGCCATTCCTTCTGATATTCGCCGTATTGCTCCCCCTCATTTTTTGAAGCAGAAATACCGATGAAATGAAAACCGTTTATTACACGGTGAAAATCCGTTTCCTGCCCCATAATTTTGCTGTATAACACAAGGGATTCCTTACCCAGATTACGGTCATCGTGAGAGGTCGAAACCGTTGCCAGGAACTGTGTCCCCTCTTTGATAACAGGCTTCGTTGCCGCCTTTATGCTTCCGAAGGCGATTTTTGTTCCCATATCCGTAACGTCGCCTGCAATAAGCACAGCATCAAGCTTATTGTATTCTTCGTCTTTTTTTGCAATATCGTAGCCTAACTTAACCATACGCTGAAGTCTGAAACTCTGAACATCGCCTATGGTAGTGATATGAGAATCGCTGGTTACCATAAATCTTACAACGGGAGTAAAATCTCCCGTATCCTCGGGTGCTTTGGGATTTGCAAGAAGAGAAACGAAGCTTCCGTATGCAATAAGCACCGCAAGAAAAATGCCGCTTATTCCGTTCATTATGTCCCTCCTCGATTTTTATCGGTGTTTCTGTATCTGTAAAGTGCAACAAGAGATGAAATAATCCCCGCAATCTGTGCAAAAACAGCGGTTGAACCCAGTATTGAGTGATAAACCGTCCACAGAGACAAATTCACAAGAAGCATAAGCCTTATATTCTGTTCTTTTTTCTGAAATACCGCCAGCATATAAAATACAGCAGCAACGGTCGAAAGCAAATCAAGAGGGATTTTATAGCCAAGCAGTCCCCCTGCCGCATAAAGAACCAGAAAAATTATTTTTTCCGCAAAACCTGCCTCTGTATTTTTATACTCGTGTCGGATTGACAGAAAAAGCTGAAAAACTGCTACGCTGCAAACTACAACACCTGAGTTTAAGCCATCAAGCAAAAGAATGTTTGCGGCGGAAAATGCGTTGACAAGCACAGACACAACAAGCATCTGCTTTTTCCTTTTTAACTGAAGGGTCAGTATTACTCCCAGAGTAACAAGTATCCCTAAAAACTGTGCTATGTAATATTTCATATTTTCTCCTGAATTTTGAATTTCGGTTATCTGCGGTAAAATGCGGGCAGTCAGAATGAAAAGGCTGTATAAAGCTTTTCCATAAGCTCATAAATTGCAACGGCGTAGGGATTGATGGCATCCCATATAGGTTCATCATAAAGGGTTATCCAGGTATAAATTCTTCTTGTCAGGTGCCTCAAATCGTTTTCTGAAAGCTCATGGTTGGGTCTTTCACCCATTCGGGTAATTCCAAATTTAACAAAATCGTTGTAAAGATCTTTATTTGCCTTCATCCACAGACAGGGATGCTGCAGCCTTGAAAATTCGGAGCGCATATTTGAGCATTTCCAATATCGCCAGCATATTTCGGAGCGGAGTATACGGTTGAGCTGTTCCTCGTTTTCAGCCTGTGCCTTTGCTTTTTCCGAAAGCAAGAACCACAGAAATAGATTTTTTGTCATTTTTATCATCTCCGTACAGTTGACATCACTTTACACTTTTTAAATCAAACCGACCAGAAACTGTCGGTAAAACGTGTGGGTCTGTAGGGAAAAGCTCTGAAAAAATCATCGACTTTGCCCTTGATTTCAACACCGTCGATGTAAGCTGCGGTCCGGGCGGTATGGCCCTCGCCCGCAAGAATAAGCTTTACAGCGGCAGCAGCGGTAAGAGAAAGGTCGTAATCACCGCTATGTCTGTGCGTAACGATCGCCTTACCGTTCTGATATTCAACCTCAAAGATTCCCGCATTCTGCTCAAGCTCATCTAAGCTGAGAATGCTGAACTTTCCGTATTCTTCGGGATAGGCGTTGCTTTCAAGAATCTTTTTCAGATTATAAATTCTTGCCGCAGAAACACCGTTATACTCATAGACAACATTGTCTGTTCCGTCAACAAGGCAGGAAAACGGCGAACCCTGATACTGCTTTCTGACAACCAGATTTTTTGCGATACAGTCATAGTTACGCAAAAAACCGATTATACCTTTAAGAGCCTCAGGCGAAAGAACATACAAATCTTCAACAAAAAGGTTGTCAGGTCTGTCAACCTTAAAGCGTACATATCCGTCAGCCTCACCGGCTTCATTGCGACGGAAGTATGTATAGTCCGCACTTTCGAGAGGAGTATCGCAGAAATGCTTTTTTTCCTCACGCAGAGTCATCAGATTTTCTCTCAAAGCACATTTTTTATGGAGTTTACTGAGTTCTTCAAACTGTTCGCCCGTATAAAGAACAACATCGGTGCTGCGCGGAATATGTTTAAGGTTT
>JAZSLR010000140.1:0-61574 GCA_045535475.1 Acutalibacteraceae bacterium
CCCTTGCGCTATTGCTGGGAAGGTGTTGTCCGTGTTGTTTGTCGGCTGAACGTTGCACCTGCCGTATTTGGTAGCCATATCAAATGAATCGTCTTCAATCTGACAGTCGGACAGCTTTGCCTTCTTTTCTTCAATGTTATAATCCTTCATTTATTATCACCCTTATCTATTATTTTGAATTAGGGCGTTAATATCCCTTGGAATTTATATACATTTGACATTGAATTATTATGCAGGATTATGTATAATGCGAAAATATAGAATGGAAATTGACAAATTGCAGTTTGTCGAGTTGAATAATTAGGAATTCGGAATGCGGAATTAGAAATTTGACGAGGTAATATTATGATTACATATTCGATAATTATGTTTTTGACAGCGACACTTTTTGTTGTGATAGGTGTTGCAATATATCGGGGAAAAACCAATTTGATTCATGATTATCATCAAACAAACGTTACCGACAAATCTGCATATGGAAAATCTTTCGGAAAAGCTATGTTTGTTATCTCAACGGCACTTTTGCTTAGCGGAATAGTAAGTCTGCTGGGAGATTCGGAAAAGATTACATTGGTTGCGGTTGCAGTATTAATTGTTGGATTAATAATCGGATTTATCTGCATTTTTTGCGTGCAGAAAAAATATAATAACGGTGTTTTCTGATTGACAATTTCCAATTTGTCGAACTGTTTTTGAATTTATATTTTTTCAGCAACCATTTATTTTTTGACAAAAATAAGTTGTAAACACAGAAATCCCATTTGCGTTCAGCAGACGGGATTTTTTTCATTACTCTACGCTTCGTTTGTTTCTTTTTCTTCTTCTTTGATATATAATAAACTTCACAGGGAGCGTGAGATTATGGATCAAATAAAAATCGGAAAGTTTATTGCTTCTTTGCGCAAGGAGCATAATATGACCCAGCTTGTTCTTGCCGATAAATTGGGTGTTTCCGACAGAGCGATTTCAAAGTGGGAAAACGGCAGAGGACTGCCTGACATCTCACTGATGAAACCTTTATGCGAAACGCTTGGTATAACTTTAGATGAATTGCTGTGCGGTGAACGCATTGAAAAATCGGACGGCCTGTCAATATCGGAGCAAAACGTTTTAAAAATATTGCTTGAACGTGAAAATGAAATAAGGAAGCATAAACGCACAAAAAAGATTTGTGCCGTGATTCTGCCCTTTATCATAATAGTTGTTTGTATTTTCGGGTTTAAGCTTATGGGTATGGTTGTTTCGGGTGTCACGGGCGAGGGGAGCTCGCTTTATACTGCCGTATACACCCGAAAAGCAGAAAAAGCGGTAAATCTGATTCAAAACGGAAAATATGAAAATGCTGTGAAACATATCGGATTTGAGAATCAGGACAGAGCCGAGGCACAAAACCGCTGGCTTCAAAGTATGGGAGCTCTTGAAAGTGTTATTGATATTGAGTGTTTTGAAATTTCGGAAATAATCCTTGAAGACCGCTATCCCATAGGTGATTATTTAATTGCAGTTCTTGACAGAGAAAGCGGCGTGAGATATTTATTTGACGGACAGCTCACAATACAGGACGGCGGAATAGCTTTCGGCTCAATTTATCTGTCTTCATATAATAAAGACATTCGCAGGCAGGAGGTTGCCGACTTAATTGAAAATGCACTTTGTTCCTGGTATGCGGGGTAGAAGTGCTGTAAATTATAATTATATGTTTCAATCCCGTTCGTTTCGGTGAACGGGATTAATTTTTTATAAAACTATTTTTAATTTTTATATTGTGTTTATATTCACTTTTATAGTATACTGTTTTTATAAAATGAAAATACAGAGGTGTGAATTTATGGGAGTATTTATGCGTATTGTAAGCCTTGTTCTTACTGTTTTTTCTCTTATCGGTTCGGTGTTCAGTCCTGTAAATGTTTATGAAAAAATCAAATCAGAGTTTTCAAACAGTGCAAAAGCATCGTATTCGGAGTGTTATTACACTGTTTCTAAAACCTCCAACAATACCGAAACCTGGCGTAACGGTATGATTTCGGGCAACGGAATGCAGGGTGTCATTACAAGCGGTTCGCCCTACAGCGATACTTTGATTTATCAGAATATGCGATTTATAATGCCGAATAAAAATGTCCGTTACTGCCCCGACACCGCAGACGAGCTTGAACAGGTGAAGCAAAGCATAACGGTAGGTGAAAATATCACTGATAATTCGAGCTATGATGATGTCTATTCATTCCATCCCGGTGCATCTCTGAGAATTGACCAAAACAGACAATTGAATATCGGTTATGCCAGATATACGGACTACGAAACCGCTCAGGTCGGGGTCAGATATACCGATATCTTCGGCACTTGGAGCCGAACAACTTTCACCTCCAAAGCAGACGGTGTTACGATAACCAAAATCGGTTCATCATCAAACGGAAGCAAGGTTAACATAACTCTTTCAATTGATAACATATCGGCTTTTGCCAATTACGGTAAAGGCAACGAGGTTGATCTGAAATATAAAAAGCTCGTCGGCGATAACTGCGATTATATTGCTTTTGCTGCTCATTATCCCGATTACGAAAACAGCGAGCTTAAAAACGGCGGTTATTCAACTGTTGTTTATGTTATTTCCGAAGGCGGAAATAAGATGCTTACCGAAGGAAAGAAAGTCAAGGATAAGCAGTATTGTTCGGAAAGCAATCCTCAGATAAAAATTACGGATTCCGATAACGTTTATCTGATAGCCGTTTCGGACAGAACACATAATATGGGCGGATATAATGAATTCGACAATGCAGAAAGCTATGAGCTTGTTGATTCGCTTGCCGCTGCGGTCAAATCTGTTGCAGAAAAATATACTTTTGACGGCAAATTTGATTATGAAAAGGCTCTCAAGGCACATACGGATATTTTTACTCCGCAGTATAATTCCGTGACATTTGAGCTTTGCGGCAACAACGGCACAAAGGCGAATGAACAGCTTGTGCTTGACCAGTATCTGAAGGGCAAAATCAATTCTGACCTTGCACAAAGAGCTTATTATTCGGGCAGATATGCTTATCTCTGCGCCTCGGGATATTCCGCGCCGCGTCTTTACGGTATGTGGACCGGTGAATGGGCACCCGGTTGGGGAAGCAAATACACAATGGATGCGAATGTTAATTTGCAGACTTCCTCGATGAATACGGGGAATATGGAGAGTACATATATCGGATATGCAACGCTCATATTGCGTCAGGCACCCGATTGGGAAGAGAATGCGCTTGCAACCCACGGCTTTACCGATGCTTTGCAGGCACCCGTTCACGCCGACGGTGACAAAGCCGTTATCACGGAAACCAGCTATTCCTATCCCTTCCGTTATTGGAATGCGGGCACAAGCTGGCTGCTTCAGCCGCTTTACGAAACGCTAATGTGCTACGGCGATGTCAGAATTCCCGTTAACGGAGAATATGATTTGAACAGCCTTAAATCCGTTCTTTCGGCGACGGAAACAGACCTCACCGACAGCGATATTTCAGCGATGGAAAGCAGAGGATACCTTGACCTCAGAAGTGAAATTCTTCTTCCCTTGCTCACCAAGGCAGCAAATTATTGGGCTCAGCTTATGACTCCCGAATATTACACCGATGCCGAAGGCAGGCTTCATTATGAAGCAGGCAAGACTGCGCTTAATGACGGTGAAACCTATACCATTCTTCCGAGTTATTCGCCCGAAAACAATCCGTCAAATTATCCGAGTCCCTCTGCGGCAAACACGGCTATTGACATTGCCGCATGCAGAAATAATCTCGAAATGCTCATTGATATTATGAAAAGCGTTGATTCCGATGCCGATACGGCAGAATGGGAATATCTTATGAGCAGGCTTCCGCGATATATTTACGATGAAACGGGCGCACTCAAGGAATGGGCAACGGCGGATTTTGAAGAGAACAATCTTCACCGCCATCTGAGCCATCTTTATTGTGTATGGCCTTTGTTTGAAACTCAGGATGACCCCGAGCTTGCACAGGCGTGCATTCAGGCGATAGAAAACAGAGCGAGTGAAAATGAAGCGAGCCACGCGCTTATTCACAGAGCTTTGATTGCTTCAAGGCTCAAGGATTCCGAAAGCGTTACGGATGCACTTGCAAATCTTATGAATCATTGGATTTATTATGATTCTCTTATGACTAATCACGACTATGACCGCAGCAGCTGTTATTGCACCGATTTTGCGATAGGATATCTCGGCATAATCAACGAGAGCCTGCTTTATTCAAACGAGGGAAAAATAGAAATTCTTCCTTCTGTTCCAGAATCGGGCTTTGAAAGCGGAAGAATAACCGGTTTGAGGGCGAGAACAAGGGCTGTTGCTGACGAAATAGTCTGGAACCTTGAGGACGGCACGGCAAAGGTGACAATAACTTCCGACATTGCTCAGACCATTACGGTTTCCTGCGGAATATCAGATAAAACTGAAACCCTGACTTTTGGAGCCGGCGAAACCAAAACCGTTGAGTTTTAAAAGACTCTTTATATTGAATTAAATTTGGGCTTATGTTACAATATTATAAATCATAAAAGAGAGGAATGATTCAATGAACGCTTTGCTTGGCAAAGTAAAGTGGCTGTTTTCGGAAATCAAAACTCATTGGGATACTCCTGCAGAGGGTAAATACGTACCCTACAAGGAGTATAAAGATGTTGTTCTTGCCGTCGGCAGCAACTATGCAGGCTCCAAGGTGCTTGAATACATAGGATTTTTCTCATCCTGCTATCTTATTATGCACCACTACAAGCTCCCTTATCTTACGTTCTCGGTTATCGGTATTCTCAATATGCCGCTTAACTATATTTCCGCTCTTATGTGGTGGCTTGTATGTGACAACCTCGGCTTTCTTCCGAAAAAGACGGAAAAGAAATTTTATCTCGTCTATATACTGATGATGTTGTTCGGAATTTCAACCATTGTGTTTGATTATTCGCTGCTCTTTGACCAGACGGGAACTTTTATAA
Organism: Acutalibacteraceae bacterium; assembly: GCA_045535475.1. Classification (GTDB taxonomy): domain Bacteria; phylum Bacillota; class Clostridia; order Oscillospirales; family Acutalibacteraceae; genus CAG-177. Next base: position 4,984 of record JAZSLR010000140.1, read on the forward strand.
GACTCTTGAACGGTTTTGAAGGTATGAACGCCGCGGCGTGTTTCAAAACATTCGGAACACACTTTCTTTACACCGGCTGGGTAGGCGCAAGAAATATCTTCTGGCGTAAAAAGCTGCTTCCCAAATACGGAAGATATAAGTATTCTCTTTATTGCGACGTTATTCCCAAGTGCATAATGGTAATCCTTATCGGATGGCTTCCCGTTTATAATATCCCCGATGTTGCAACAAGAGTCTGGGTCGGCAACCTTCTCTTTGCTTCATATAATGTATTCGGATTTGCCAATAATATGGAAACCTGCACAAAGAGCATCAGCCCCAATCTGCAGGAAAGAATTCTTGTCAGAAGCTATCCCGTAAAGCTTTCGCATTTTTTCAACACTCTTTCGAGCCTCGCAATTTCAATTGCAATCGGTTTCCTCAAGGATGAGTGGGCAGACATAAATCTTTACAGATATGTTATTCCCGGCACATTCATTTTCTTTGCTGTAATGACAATGGCATTTGCCGGCAGAGTCAAGGAAAGAATTCCTCAGCCTCCCGTTGAAAAGAAGGTTCAGATTAAGTTCTGGGACGGAATGTTCGGCGTGCTTCGCAATAAGTATCTGTTGATAAAAACCGTGGTTGAGCTTATCGATGCTCTCGGCAACGGTATGCTTCCGTTTGCGACGGTTCTTTATCTCTATACTTTCCGACTCAGCGGCTTGCCTTACAGCCTGATTGTAATGCTCGTTTCATTTGCGGGCACTCCTCCCGATTTCCTCTCGCCCTATTTCCTCAAGAGATTTTCATATAAGCAGATTATGATTTTCTATCAGCTTTCAAGAGCGATAGGTAATGCGCTTATTATTGCCGCAATGTGGTTCTGCGGAGATAACGTCAACCTCTGCGGCACAATCTGCGTAATTGTTCTTTTCTTTATGGAAATGACCAAGACCGTTCCCACAACCGCGGGTCACGATATGGACGTCCGTATAAGGGATTATCAGATGTATCTCTCGGGCGAGCGCCTTGAGAGCTTCTCGAGCGTTTTCGGTTGGTTTACAGACCCCATAAAGAATTTTGTCGGTCTTATCATTCCTCTTATGCTTCTCGGCTACGGCTTCAACAGTAACTGGGATATCCTTTTCCTCGATTCATCAAGAGCCAATATTATTATTGTTCCGTTAATATTCGACGTTGTCGGATTTACGCTTATGACGATTCCTTACCTCTTCTGGGACTATGACAGCAAAAAGCAGAATCTGGTTATGGAAGTTCTTAAACGTCGTGCCGAAGTAACCGAAAAGAAGGCAAAAGAAGAAGGCGAAAAGGTCAGCGGCGGATACTTGGGATAGGAGGTGAAAATGTATGAGTAAAAAGGATAAAGAAGTAAAAGTTACCGTTGCGGAGGAACCCGTTCATCTTGATATCCCCGAGGATGAAATATGGACTTATCATATTGAAGGTCTTTCTGCTCCGAGAATCAATCAGACCCCGAAGCACTACGGCATCAAAAAAGTTATTTTTGTGCTTACAATAGTTGTTGCCGTTTCTCTTTCGTGCATTTTCAGCGTTCTTACTCTCAGAAAGGATACCTTTGAATTCGAACAGGTTCAAAACGGCTATGCTTTCACTCGTTTCAGCAATACCGGATTTATTACCGAGCTTGATATAAACTATGTTTCCGATGTTGAGTATGAGCTCGGAAATCCCGACCCGAAAACAAATTTCAAGGTTGTCAAGGACGAAACAAAGCCCGTAACCGAGGTCGGCAGTTATGTGCTCAACTGCGACGAAAAGGTTCAGGTTATAACCATCGGTGCGGGTGTTGAAAAGGTTGATTCAAAGGCTTTTTATTCGTGCTGGGCTTTGCGCGAAATAAGAGTTGATGAAAACAATCCCAATTACTGCGATGTTGACGGCGTGCTTTATAACAAGGACAAAACCGAGCTTATCTGCAGACCTTGCGACCACGATACATACCTTGCCGAAAAATACGGATATGCCGAGTACGACAGTAACGGCTGGCGCATCGAACCCGAATCGGACGACCCCGTTTATGAGCAGTATGTCAAGGATGTTATGACCTTTGTTGTGCCTTCAAGTGTTACGACAATCGGCGAAATGAGTTTCAACTACGCCAATATGAAGAACGTATATCTTCCCGAAGGCTTGAAAACGATTGACACTCTTGCGTTTTTTGAGATTCCTCTTCTTGAAAATGTTTATTCATATAAAACAAACTCAACCGTTGAGAGTTCTCACTACGTATCCGATGAAACACTCGGCACCGTCTACAATTCTCTTCCCGAAGGCCTTGAATATATCGGCTCGGATGCGTTCAGTTATAACCGTGAGATGAAGTATATGTTCATTCCCTCAAGTGTTAAGTATATCGGACACAATGCATTCTGGGATACCGTTTATAAAGACGGTAAGGAGCTTAAGGGCATTGTAAAAATGAATGTTGCTCTCTCCGAAGAAGATTTTGAAGAAGCAGTTGAAGCGGGCAATAACTGGTGCCCGAAATATGATTTCCTGCTTTTCAAAAAGAGCATAGATATTGAATACGGCTCAACAAGATAATAAATTTTTTGAAGGACGGCTTTGTGCCGTCCTTTTTGTATAAACAAATGTTCGAAAACGTATTGAATTTTTGTTTTTCGGGTGATATAATAGTTAAGGAAAAACGGAGGTGCGGGAGGATGAACGGAAACAAAACTTATATTGCAATTGACCTCAAGTCCTTCTACGCCAGCGTGGAGGCAACCGAGAGAGGGCTCGACCCGATGACGACCAACCTTGTTGTTGCAGACCCGTCGAGAACGGAAAAGACAATCTGCCTTGCGGTGTCGCCGAGCCTCAAGGCTTACGGTGTTTCGGGAAGAGCAAGAATGTTTGAACTGATTCAGCAGGTCAGAATTGCAAATTCACAGCGAAAACAAAAAGCGCCGGGAGGATGTTTTTCGGGTTCGTCTTATAATGAAACCGAGCTGAAAAATAATCCTTCTCTTTCGATTGATTATATTGTTGCACCGCCGAGAATGGCTCTTTATATTGAATACAGCACTAAAATATATCAGGTTTATCTCAGACATGTTGCGCCCGAGGACATTCATGTTTACAGCATTGATGAAGTATTTATTGATGCAACGGGATATCTGAAGCTCACTTCTATGACGGCGCACGAATTTGCCGTTATGCTGATAAGAGAGGTGCTTGCCGAAACGGGAGTAACCGCAACAGCGGGCATAGGACCGAATATGTATCTTTGCAAGGTTGCTATGGATATAACCGCAAAGCACATTCCTCCCGATAAGGACGGAGTGAGAATTGCCGAGCTTGATGAGATGAGCTATCGCCGTACACTCTGGAATCACCGACCGCTTACCGATTTCTGGCGAGTGGGCAGGGGAATATCTGAGAAGCTTGAGAAATACGGTATGATGACTATGGGCGATGTTGCGAGGTGTTCACTTAAGAATGAAGATTTGCTTTACCGTCTTTTCGGAATCAATGCGGAGCTTCTCATTGACCACGCGTGGGGATGGGAGCCTTGTACGATTGCCGATGTGAAATCATATAAACCGCAGACGAACAGTATTCAGTCGGGGCAGGTGCTTCAGCATCCGTATGATTTTGAAAAAGCAAAACTTATTGTTCGCGAAATGGCGGATAATCTCAGCCTTGACCTAGTTGAAAAAAAGCTTGTGACAAATCAGCTGGTGCTTGTTGTCGGGTATGATATTGAAAATCTTACGCATAAAAACAGACGAAACGTATATAAGGGAGAAATAAAAACAGATTTTTACGGCAGAGAAGTGCCGAAGCAGGCGAGGGGTACGGCGAATATCGGCAGACAAACCTCCTCAACAAAGCTGATAACCGATGCGGTAACGGAGCTTTATGATAAAATAGTTGACAGAGAATTGCTTGTGCGCCGTATGTATATAACAGCAAATCACGTTGTTCCCGAGGACAGCATTGATGATTCACCGATTCCCGAACAGCTCAGCTTGTTTGAGAATTATGAGGAGAAAGAGCGTGAAAAAGCAGAGCTGGATGCCACGCTTGAAAGGGAACGCCGTGTTCAGGATGCGATAGTGAGCATCAAGCATAAATACGGCAAAAACGCTATTCTCAAAGGTATGAACTATAAAGACGGCGCAACCGCAAAGGACAGGAACAGTCAGATAGGAGGTCATAAGGCGTGAGCGGAAATTACGACGATATAATCAATCAGCCGCATTATGTGTCGAAGAATCATCCGCATATGGCGATGACAGACCGTGCGGCGCAGTTCAGCCCGTTTGCGGCATTGACGGGTCACGGCGATGCGATTGATGAAACCGCGCGTCTTACCGACAGAAAAATCGAGCTTGATGAAAGCCGCAAAGAAGCGATAGACGAAAAGCTCAGAGCAGTTTCGGAACACGGCGATTCGGTGCGGATTGAAGTGACATATTTTGTGCCCGACAGAAGAAAAGACGGCGGAGAGTATGTTGCTGTTGCGGGTAATGTGAAAAAAATTGACGGCATCAGCCGTGAAATAACTATGCGTGACGGCAAAACTATTCCGATTGAAAATATATATGATGTTCGTTTTTTATAGACAAAACCGATTTTATATGATAAACTATCGATATTATTTAAATAATAATAGAACACAGGAGAATAAATATGAAAAAACCCACACTTAATTTCGGTCAGTTCAGGCAGTATGACAAAGTTTTCATTACCGCCGAAAACGGTGTTGATGTTGAGAATGTAACCTCCGTCGCATTTGACGGCGAAACACTTTACATCGCTCAGCCTGACTGCCTTATCGAATATTCAAACGGAAACGCAAAAAAACTCTCTGCGAAGGTATCAAAGCTTTTCTCAAGAAACGGAAAGCTTTTTGCCTCGGTCGGTAACTCGCTTGCCGAAATCAAAAAAGGCAAAATTAAGAAGATTGCCGATTTTTCAAATCCCGTTATCGATATCTCCGTTGCACTTGATAACTCTGTATGGCTCATCACCGAAACAGAGCTTTTCCTTATGAAGGACGGCGGTTTCGAAAAAATCGTGAATCTTCCCGAAGATACAATCTGCCTTGCAGCTCACGACAATAAGTCCAAGTACGGCGAAACAGTATATATCGGCTGCGGTGAAGAGGGACTGCTTTCAATGAAGGGAAAGCGCCGCCATTGGGCAGAGATGACTCCCGATATGTCAGGCGTGCTGAGCAAGAAAATCAACTGCCTTGCAATTGATGCTGTCGGTCATCTTTGGGTAGGCTCCGATGAGGGTCTTAACATTTACGACGGCAGAAATTTCTGGTTCAATGGCAATGATTTCTATTCCGTACCCGACGGCTCGTTCAACGATATGTTCTTTGCCGCCGACGGCAAGAAATATTTTGCAACCAATACGGGTATCATCACTCTTATTGAGGGTAAAATTTCATATCTTTCATACGGTGCGTGGCTTATGCATCCCACGGTAACAAAGATTGCCGTTTCCGATAACGGAACAATTGCGGCGGTTACTCCGAGAGGCATCAGTCTTATCACATTGAAGCTTATGACACTTGAAGAAAAGGCAAATCACTACGATGAGCTTGCAGTCAAGTATTTCACAAGAAATGAAGGCTATCAGGTAACAAGAGAACTTCGTAAATACGGTGACCTTGATTCGGGATGGCTCCCCAATTCCGATAATGACGGACTTTTTACCGGTGTTTACTGTGCAAGCCAGTGCTTCCGCTACATGGTAACAGGCGATGAAAAAGCAAAAGAAAATGCAAAAAGAGCCGTTGAAGCAATGATAAAGCTCACCGAAGTAACCGGAAAACCCGGTTTCACCGCAAGAGCGACAAGATATTCTCACGAAGAGAATTTCCTCACGGGTAACAGAGAAGAATGGCACGTCTGCGAAGATAACCCCGAGTGCGAATGGCTCGGCGAAACCTCAAGCGACGAGATGACGGGTCATTACTTTGCATACGGTATTTACTATGACCTCGTTGCCGATAAAAAAGAAAAGAAGAAAATTGCTCAGGTGGTAAAGACCATTACTGACCACATTCTTGAAAATAATTTCCATCTCTGTGATGTTGACGGCGTTCCCACAACCTGGGCAAACTGGGAACCCGACCTTCTGAATAATGACGACAGATGGTTTTATGAAAGAGGCACAAATTCACTCGAAATTCTTTCTTTCCTTAAAACAACATACCACGTCACAGGTGAAGAAAAATATAACGATGTTTACAAAATGCTCGTTGAAAAGCATCATTATGCAATGAACTGTATCCAGTATAAGTGCGAGGATGGTCACACCGCTCATATCGATGACCAGCTTGACTTTGTTAATATCTATCCTCTTATTGTTTATAACGAGGACAATGCCGAAAACGAGATCTTCAAGATGGGTCTTACCCACCATTGGGAATATGAAAGAACAGAGCGTTCACCCTTCTTCAATATTGTTTACGGCGCACTTACCGAAAATTATTGTGATATCGAAAATGCTGCAAAATCTCTTTCAGAAATGAATCTCGATCTTATCAGATGGCCTGCTTATAACAGCCACAGAAAGGATATTGTCTGGGATACGGAGCAGGAAGCGCTCGGTGTACCCGCTCAGCTTAAATATCCCGTTGAATATTCCGCAAGAGTTCTCGTTCACTATGACGGCAATCCCTTTGTATGCGACTCTGGCGCCGAAGAATTTGTCAATATCAACTCAAAGGTTGTTAACCGCACTTCAACTCTCCCCGGCACGGCAGGTGCAAACGGTATGAGAGCAATGATGCCTTATATCTATCTTCTTCCGTACTGGATGGGCAGATATTACGGCTTGCTCGGTGATTAATCTGAAAATAACTTAAGGGACGCGTTTGCGTCCCTTAACTTTTTATTTATGATTCTTGATGTAGTGTTTATAGAATTTTACGCAATGTGCAACTTCGGTAACACCGATGCTTTCGTTTGCGGCGTGCATAGCTGCAAGCTGTTCGTTGCTCATCTTTATCGGGCAGAAGCGGAGGCAGTTATCGGCAACCGATTCATAATGACGGCAGTCTGTGCCACCCGTCATAAGATAGGGGATAACACCCGCTTCGGGATAGCATTCGTTAAGACATTTCTTAAGATAAATAAATTCTTCGCCTTTGTAGTCAACGCAGTTTGAAGCGCTTCTTGCGTGGATTATTTCAAATTCAAGGTCATATTTGTCAGCATATTTTTTGAGTACTGCAAGTGACTGCTCAGCATTCTGGTGAGGTGACGGACGCAGATTGCATACGATATATGCTTCGGAAGGAATAACGTTGGGAGTCTGCGAGCCTTCAGCCATTGTGCAGCAGAATGTTGTTTTTACAAATGCATTGCACATCGGTGAAACAACGGGAAGAACTTTAGTGAGAAGTCCTTTGAAAAGCCACATATTTCCGAGTACCATTCTGAGCGGGAACCCGAGCAGAGGAGCAGCCTGGTCAAGCATAGCGTAGACGGGAGCTGAAATTTCAGCCTTGAAGGGCTTATCTTTTTCGATGTCTGCAACAAACTTTGAAAGTCTTGCAAGAGGAGTGTTGCTCTTGGGTGTTGATGAATGACCGCCCTGACCTTTGGCGATAATCTTAAGGTCTATATAACCCTTTTCGAGTATACCGATAGCCGCGCACCAGCCTGCCATAGTCGGAAGCGCATTTTTAAGAATAGCACCGCCCTCGTCCATAGCAACATCAAGGTGAACGCCTTTTGATTTAAGGTAACTTACGAGTGTCGGTGCGCCTTCACCCGAAATTTCTTCGTCAACGGAAGACGCAAGATAAATGTCGCAGGGAGGCTCAAAGCCTTCTGCAAGCAATTCTTCGATTGCCTGGAACTCGGAAAAAACGGTTGACTTGCAGTCCATTGCGCCTCTTCCGTGAATGTTTCCGCCTGAGATTTCGCCCGAGAAAGGATTGCGTTCCCAATTCGGCTCGTCAGCAGTAACAACGTCCTGATGACCCATAAGGAGAATACCGTTTCTGTTGGGGTCTTTGCCCGGCCAGCGGAAAAGAAGGTTGCCGTCTATTTCTGTTTTTTCAAGCTTTGAAAAAACAAGTGGAAAGTTCTTTTCCATTACTTCGTGGAGTTTGTAAAAATTGGAGAGGTCCGTGTTCCCTCTGAGAGAAACGGTAGGAACTTGTATCATTGCGGAAAGCTTTTTTGCATATTCATCCGCTTCTTTTTCGGTCGGATTGATTGCGGGAGCATCAGTGCTTGTTTTTGCTTTGATAAGAACTGCTCTGATTGCCGCAACGGCAATTAAAAGCAGTAAAACAGCAAGAACAGCGAGCAGTGCAAAGCCAACATATTTCATTTTTTATCATTTCCTTTCTGTGATTTTACCATAGCATTATATCATTAGTTTGTTAATATGTAAATACAGAACATCAAATTTACACGATATCTGAAATTTTCTGTTGTATTTCTTGCTGTATCCATAGTATACTATAACTGTTAAAAACCAACAAAAGGGGAGATATTATGAAAGTTTCCGAGATGCCGTATAAGAGAATTACAGTAGAAGAATTCAAAGAGCAGGCTGAAAAGATAATTGAAAAAATCAAGGCGGTGAAATCCGCAGAGGATCTGAAAGCGGCAAGGGATGAATATAACAAAATCAGCGAAGAGGTCGAAACCGCCGCATCCCTTGCAAACTGCCGTTTCACCCTCAACACAAGGGATGAATTCTACAATGCGGAGATGGATTATTACGACAACGCAATGCCGCTTTTCTCCGAGATTGAGAATGAATACAAAAAGGCGATGCTTGAATCGACTTACAGAGCAGGTGCCGAAAAGCTGATAAATCCCAGAGTTTTTAAGGGCTTTGAGATGTCGCTCAAAACATTCTCGCCTGAAGTTATCGAGGATTTGCAGCAGGAAAATGCACTTGTCACTCGCTATTCAAAGTTTATGGGTGAGCTTGCATTTGAGTTTGAGGGCGAAAAAATGCCCCTCTCCGTGTTGAGGGGTAAACTCGAGGATGACAGCCGTGATGTCCGCAGAAAAGCCGCAGAGGCTATCGGCAAAACAATGGAAGCCAATGCCGAAACATTTGACGAAATCTTTGACGGTCTTGTCAAAATCCGCACCCAAATCGCAAGAAAACTCGGCTACAAAAATTTCGTTGAGCTCGGCTATTACAGAATGGGCAGGGTAGACTACGACGAAAAAATGGTTGCCGCATTCAGAAAGAGCGTTGAAACCGATATTGTTCCTGCCGTTGCAGAGTTAAAAGAGAGAATCCGAAACCGTCTTGGTCTTGATAAGATAATGTACTATGACGATGCAATCAGCGTTACGGGTGAAATGCCCCGACCCGTTATTGACACACCTGCAATCTTTGAGAATGCACTCAAAATGTATCACGATATGAAGCCCGAAATCGGTGACTTTATGCAGAGAATGCTTGATGCCGAAGCCTTTGATGTTGAAGCCCGTGACGGCAAATTCGGCGGCGGTTACTGCACAACATTCGCAAAATACAAGCAGCCGTTTATTCTCGCAAACTTCAACGGCACAAGCGGCGATATCGATGTTATCACCCACGAATTCGGTCACGCATTGGCGGCGGATTATATGTTCAAATTCGCCGAGCCCGACTATCCGACGGGTATGGAAACTCACGAGTGCCACAGTATGAGCATGGAGTTTCTCTGCCATAAATATATGGATGATTTCTTCGGCGAAAAGACGGATAAATACCGCTATAAGCACATTGTTGATGCTCTTTCGTTTATCCCTTACGGAACGATTGTTGATGAATTCCAGCATCTTGTTTATGAAAACCCCGACCTTACCCCCGAAGAACGCAAAGCCGAATATCTGAAGCTCGAAGAAAAATACAGACCTTACCTTTCTTTCAAAGGTATTCCGTATCTCGAACTCGGCACACGCTGGCAGTATCAGATGCATATTTACGAAAGTCCGTTTTATTATATTGATTATTGCATTGCACAGTGTGTTGCACTCGGATTTCTTCGCCTTTCAAGAGAAGATTTTGAATCTGCGCTTGAGAAATATGTTGATTTTCTCAAGAAAACCGGCGGCGTAGCTTTAACCGAGCTTATTGAGTGTGCGGGTCTTGAATCACCGTTTAGCGAAGGTGCATTGATAAAGACGGCAGAGAGTGCTTCGAGTATTATCGGAAGCATAGAAAAAGAGATTTTTTAAAAAATGAGGACGTAAAATGATAATCAGATTTGCGGTTGAAAAAGATTTGGACAGCATAGCGAAGCTTTATGTTCATAATCATAAAACAACCTACCGCGATTTGCTTTCCGAAGAATATCTTAATTCCCTGACCGTGGAAGGCGCGAAAAGCAGATGGCAGAAATATCTTGCTGAAAACAATAAAATATGGGTCGCGTATGAGTCAGATATTTTTCTCGGTTTCACGGCAGGAAAGGAAGATGAAGAAATTAAAGATACCTGGTATCTTGATTCGCTTCACGTTTCCGAAAATGCAAGAGGCAGAGGAATCGGGACCGAGCTTATCAGAACAATGGGCAGATATGCGTCGGATAACGGATATAAGTCGATGAGTATTTGTGTTGTCAAAGGTAATGAAAGTGCAAAAAGCCTGTATCTCAGACTCGGTGCGCAGCCTTACAAAGATTTTGAAGATAACTTCGGAAGCACAAGAACGAATTCGGAAAAGCTGATATGGAACGAGCTTGATTTTTTGTGATACATTTCATTGAAATTAACAAAATTAAATGTTATAATATTGTAAATTTATTTGAATGGTGATGAAATGAAGCCTTTTGATTTTTATCTTGTAACGGATACTCACTATTTTGAGCCCTCACTCGGCGCAAGCGGAAAAGCCTTTGATGAGTATATGAAAAGAGAGCAATATTATATGGCTGAAAGCAGCGATATCGTAAAATCCGTTTTTGCCGATATTGCAAACGATAAAGAAACGGAGTATGTCATTATTCCCGGTGACCTTTCGAAAAACGGCGAAATCGAGAGCCACAAGAGCTTTATTAAAGAGCTGTATAAACTCAGAGATGCGGGCAAAAAGATTTTTGTGATCACGGCAGGTCACGATTACAATGAGAAATCAAGAGCTTTTGTTAACGATGAATGTATCGAAGTCGAAGGTACGCCCTTCGGAATGTTGCCCGAACTGTATAAGGATTTCGGATATTCTCAGGCACTTGCAGTTGATGAGCAGAGCCTTTCTTATGTTGCCGAAATTTATGAGGGTCTGCGCCTTCTCGCAATTAATTGTGACGGAGAAGGAAATCCCAAGGGTATGGTTGATGAAAGACTTGCGGAGTGGATGAAAATTCAGCTTGACGATGCAAAGAATGTCTGCTGTGAAGTGATTGCGATTTGCCATTACCCGATTATTCCGTCCGTTCCGGTGTTTGACCTTGTGGGCGATGCAAAACTCAAAAACTGGAGAGAAACCGCATCGTTTCTTGCGGATAACGGGGTGAAGCTTGTTCTGACCGGTCATATGCATATTCAGAGCATAAATAAGTTCACCTCGGAAAAGGGCAACACTCTTGTTGATGTGTGTACGTCGTGCCTTACCGGAAGCCCCGCCAAATACAGAAAAATTTCATTTGACGGAGTGAAAATTGATGTTAAGTCAATTGATGTTCCCGAGTTCAGAAAGGATACGGAAGGCATTACTTTAAGCGAATTTTTTGATAATCAATTTGCTTATTCAATAATAAACCGAATAAACGGAATATTCAACGGTGACGGCATTCTCAAAAAAATCGGCAAGAAATTTATTAACGGAATAACGGTCGGCGGACTTGGCAGACTGCTGTTTGTGAAAGTCGATAAATCAATTCGTAACAGAAAATTTATTGACCTTGCCGGTGAAATCGGTGTTGCGATTTTTGCGGGTGACCAGCCTTATGTTGCAGGTACTCCCGTGGGAGATGCGTTTGCCAAAGCGTTTAAAAGACTTGGATTTGTGCTGAAGAAGATTGAACCCAAGCTTTCAAAAAACGGCGTGAAAACCGACCTTAAAGCTATGCTTCTCAATACGGTAGGCAACAATAAAGGATATTCGGATAATAATTCAGTAATTGATCTGTGAGGTGCAATATGGCAAAAAAATTTAAAATAACAAGTCCGTACAGAGATGTGCTCCATCTTCTCGGAAACGAAGAAAATCATTATAAAACAAATCTTCATACTCATTCTACATACAGCGACGCCAACAATACAATGGCAGATATGATCGCTGCTTTTTATGACCTTGATTTCGATATTCTTGCTTTTGCGGAGCACGGAATTCTCGGCAAGGAGTGGGATAAAAAGCCAAGCATCATCCCTCTTTTCCGTTTTCAGTATCTTTGGCACGGTATCAGACGCCATCTCACAACCGATGAATACAGACAGGTTCTCGGCGGCACATATAAAACAAAAGATAACCTCCGCACAAAGAAAAGGGGTCTGATGTGTATTCCGCACGCAATTGAAGCAAATATGTTTACTCTTATGAAGAACCACGTCAACGGATATTTTACCGATGATGCTTTTGAAGGCATTTACGGAAAAGAAAATGATTTTGAAACTCCCATTAAAGTGATTGAACGCAGCGGCGGTGTTTCTCATATTAACCATCCTACCGACTGGCTCGGCGCATACCGTGACCCTTCCTGCGCAAAGGTTCCTGAAAACGTCAGATTTTTTGCTGACCTTCTGAGAAGATATAAGTCCTGCCTCGGAATTGAAGTGCTTAATATGTACGACGGACCTAACCGAAGCGACAGAATTCTCTGGGATGAGCTTTTGCAGAAAATTATTCCCGAAGGTGAACGTACGGTTTTCGGCTTTGCCAACAGTGATGCTCACAGAGTGCGTGAAATTGATACGGCATTTATGGATTTCATTATCCCCGAGTATACGATGTCAAATTTCCGCGATGCACTTGAAAACGGCAGATTCTTTTCAATCGCACGATATGCCAAGAATGAACTCGGTGAAGATTTTGTGGGCGAAGGTGCATATCCCGTTGTTAAGGATATAAAAATCGACGACGAAAATGATATAATAACTGTTTCGGGTGAAAACTGCAATGCAATTGAATGGATTGCTGACGGAGAAATTATAAAAAGCGATGTGCTTGACAGTGATTCGGGCATTGTTTCCGAAATACGTCTCGGCGATTATGAAGACAAGATAAGCTGCTATGTCCGTGCTCAGTTAAAGGGCAGGGGCGGAATCTGTATGACGCAGGCGTTTATATGCGACGACGGAAATATGGAAAGATTCATTGATCCCGATGCCGAAATTCCTCCTCTGACAGCAGAAGAGAAAAAAAGGAAAGCGTTTAATGACACACGACTCGGTGTTATTGTCAATAAAATAAAACAGAAATAATATTCATCTGTGAAAATAAATTTCCGGGGTATGCTTGCCTATTCCGGAAATTTTTTCTGTTTCGGCAATACTTGACTGTTTAATATGTATAATGTATAATGTATAAATCAACGAAAACAGACTCCGTGTTTTATTTAGGGAGGAAAATAAAAAAATGAAAAAGATAATCGCATTTATTTTATCGGTGCTGATGATTTTATCTGCACTTTTCTCAATGGGTGTTTCGGTTTTTGCAGAAACATCAGAGGGTTATACAATCATTTTGTATGAAGACAGCACAAAAGAAGAGGTGCTTTTTACAAGAAACAATTTAAAAAAGGGCGACCTTGTGAATGTTTATGAATATACAAAAGAAGGACATTCCTTTGTGTCATGGATTGACGATGCCACTAAAGAACCGGTTGAATTCGATAACGACGTAATCGTTGTCGGCGAATCCGATGCTGAATATTATATTGAGTGGAGCATAAACAGCTATAAGCTTGTTTACAGAGGCTATGGTGAGGTCGTCGAAGAATTTGATGTTCTTTACGGAACTCCTGCCGCTGAAATGCCTGTTCCTACAGCTGTTCCCGAGAGAGAAGGATATATGTTTGTTGAGTGGGCAGCACTTCCCGTAACAATGCCTGCAAGCAAAGCAACTATAGAAGCTGTTTGGAGAGACTTGAATCTCGAAGCTCGTTTTTATGCGAATTACGGCGATGAAACCGCATTCAAAACAGTTCATTATCTTCATGGCGAACCTATTCTTGAACCTGACTCGATTCCTGAAAAAACAGGGTATACTTTCTCCGGATGGTCAAAAGACGGAGAAAATGTTTTGGGCGAAGCTGACTTCGGCACAATGGGCAACGAAGACGTTAGTTTTTATGCGGTCTGGGAAGCCAATAAATATGATGCAACGTTCTCGGCAAACGGCGGAGCTTTTGCTGACGGTTCGGCTTCAAAGGTTATTCCCGTTGACTATAATTCGCAAATTGTGTTTGATGAAGTTCCTGCAAGAAACAACTATGTTTTTAACGGATGGACACCCGCTGTCGGCATAATGAACAGCACAGACGGAATTGAATTTACCGCAAATTGGGTTTCTGTTGACAGTATCTATTACACCGTTAAATATTATACAATGGGAACAGACGGCGAGTATAAACATACTTTTACAGAAATAAATCAAACAGGTTCTGTCGGTGAAATCGTTACTGCAGAATATACCGTAACTGATGGTTTTAAGTTGAATGAAGCCAAAAGCAAGCTTTCGGGTGTTGTAGCAATCGACAGCTCGCTTGTTCTCGAAGTTTATATTGACAGAGAATCTTATGATTTCTCCGTAAATGTTGACGGTGTTGTGACATCGGAAACATATCTTTACGGCGAGGATATTGCTGTACCCGAAACACCCGTAAAGGAAGGATATACCTTCTTGAATTGGAATCCTTCTGTTCCTTCAACGATGCCTGCAGAGGATTACACAGTAACTGCTGTATGGAAGCAGAATGAAGCTCCGCATACTCACAGAGAAAAAGAAGTTACCGTTGAACCGACTTGCACTCAGAATGGTAAAAAATACACTGTCTGCGAAGACTGCGGCGTAACAATCGGCGAAGAAACGGTTATTCCTGCAAAAGAACACAACAGCACTGATTGGCTTGTTATTCTTGAACCCACCGAGAATACAGACGGTAAAAAGATCAAAAAATGCTCTGCTTGCGGAGTGACACTTGCAGAGTCGATTATTCCCAATCTTTCGGGTTCGGCGAACAATAAACGTGTTAAAATTGTCAACAATCCCGGAACGGCGACGCTGAAATACGGCGAAACCCTTCGTGTTTATGTTGAAGTCAAGGATATGCCTGCGGACTGTAAAACAGAATGGAGCATCTCGGGCGAAGGCGCTCAGATTATAAGAACGGAAAGAAACTTCTGTGAAGTTCAGGGTACTGCGAGCGGTATGGTAACTCTTACGGTAACCGTGGTTGATTCGGATGGTGAAGCCTTGAGAGATGATTCGGGTGTGAAATTATCCGACAGTCAGAATATCAACGTTAAGGCGGGTATTTTCCAGAAGATAATTGCATTCTTCAGAAAGCTTTTCGGAATTAATAAAATCATTGCTCAGGCATTTAAATCCATATAACATTAAAATCCCCGGACTCGGGGATTTTTTTTGTTTGACACTGCAATAATTAGTGATATAATATTTTTTGAAAAAGGGGGAGTAGAATGGGAAAAAGATTTTCTCTTGATATGACCAACGGTCCGTTTCTGAAAAAGATACTTATTTTTTCGGTTCCGCTTATGCTGACGGGACTTCTTCAGCTTGCGTATAATACGGCAGATGTTGTCGTTGTCGGCAGATTTGTCGGCAAAGAGGCACTTGCTGCTGTCGGTTCAACAGGTTCGCTTGTCAATTTGTTTCTTAATGTTTTTCTCGGTCTTTCAATGGGTTCGGGTGTAACGGTTGCCCGCCATATAGGGGAAAGGGACGATAAGAAAATCCACGACTGTGTACATACGGCGATGCTGTTGAGTGTGGTTTGCGGCTTTTTGGTTGGTATTCTCGGGTTCTTTGCTTCTTCGGGAATGCTCAGGCTTATGAACGCTCCAGATGATGTAATTGACCTCGCTTCACTCTATCTTAAAATCTATTTCCTCGGTTCGCCGGGATTGCTTGCCTATAATTTCGGTGCTTCGATAGTGCGTTCTACGGGCGATACAAAGCGACCGCTTTATATTCTGACTTTTTCGGGTCTGATTAATGTTATTCTTAACCTCGTTCTGATTATAGTGTTCAAGCTCGGGGTCAGCGGTGTTGCAATTGCAACGATTGTTTCTCAGTATGTTTCGGCGGTGCTTATTATACTGTATCTTTTAAAAATGCCGAATTCCTGCAAGCTTATGCCGTCTAAACTGAAATTCGATAAAACTGAACTCAAAAGCATTCTTCGTCTCGGACTTCCTGCGGGAATTCAGAATTCCTTGTTTTCTGTTTCCAATGTCGTTATTCAGTCAACCGTCAATTCATTTGGCTCGGTTGCGATGGCGGGTATTGCGGCAGGCTCAAATTATGATTCTTACGTTTACACCTGCACCAACGCAATTGCGCAAACAACTATGACTTTCTCTTCGCAGAATATGGGTGCAAAGAAGTATTCCAACATAGGGAGAGTTTACCGTCACTGCCTTATCTTGACAACGGTTATTGGTGTTGTGATGGGACTTGTCGGCTGTGCTTTCGGCGATGTTATTGTCGGCTTGTTTTCGGATGATGCCGATGTTATTGCAATCGGTGCAGACAGAATGATTCAGATTATGCCGTTTTATTTCTTCTGTTCGCTGATGGATGTTGCGGCAAGCCAGATAAGAGGAATGGGTAAATCCTTTGAGCCGATGATTGTTTCGTTGCTCGGTGCCTGCGGAATCAGAATTTTCTGGATTTATTTCATTCTTCCTCTTAATAAGACGCTTGTGTTTTTATACTGGGCATATCCCGTATCGTGGGCGGTTACTTTCTTTGTTCAGTTTGCAATGTATTTCATACTGAAAAATAAAATGAAACGGCAGGGACTTTTTGATGATGAAATCCGTGCCGCTGTTTAAAAAGGAGATAATAATATGATAACAATTATCAAAAATTTTGTTGCGGTTATTATGGCATTTCTTAACATTTTTGCTTCGCCGTTTCTGGGCGATTTTACTGCCGAAAAAAAGCCGATTGACGTTTCGGCCTGCAAACTTAATATGGCGGTGATTTCCGACATACATATGACAGATGAACTGTATCGCTCACTTGCTCTTGAGTTTGGTCTTTATGATATGGAAAAAACCGATTATCCTTATGATGCTCTTGTTGCAACAGGCGACCTTACCGACCACGGTGAGGAACAGGAATGGAAAATGCTTGCCGAAACCTTTGCAAAGTACAGCCCTGCCAAAAATATAATTCTTGCCCAGGGTAATCACGATACCTGGACGGAAGATGACGGCTACGCACTTGCAAAAGATTATTTCATCAAGTACTGCGGTGAAATTACAGGCAGAGAAATTGAGCACGAATACTATTCGGAAAAGATAAACGGATATACATTCATTGTTCTCGCAAGCGAGGATGACAGAACTTCAATGTATATGAGCGATGAACAGCTTGCGTGGCTTGAAGCAGAAATGGAAAAAGCATCAAAGGACGGTTTACCCATTTTTGTTGTCAGTCATTGGCCCATCAATGAGTCACATGGTCTTCCCGAAACCTGGGGCGATGATGAACCCGAACCCGACGACGGCGGTATAGGCGATCAGTCTGCTCAGGTTGAGGCGATTCTAAAAAAATATGACAATGTTTTTCTGCTCAGCGGGCATATTCATAACGGATTTGTAAAAGAAGGACAGGAAAATATCTACGGCTATAAGAGCGTTGAATCCGATGGTTCGTTCCACAGTATCAACCTCTCGCAGTTTATGTATCCTACCATCAGAGGACGTGTTGCCAACGGTACGGGATTTGTTATTGAGGTTTATGATGACAGAGTTGAAATCAGACCCAGAAGCTTTACCGCAGGCGTTTGGTATACCGATTATTGCGTGAGCCTTCCTCTTGTTTGATGAAATATTAAAATTGAAAGAGGGGATACAATGAAAAAAACAATTGCTTTAGCGGTTGCTGCTGCACTTGTGTTAATAGCTTTTTTTGTAACAGACGGCAGAGAAATAACAACTGTTGTTCCGATCTTAAGAGATAATAACAGTATTGATACCATACGATCACTCGAAGGTGCGGTTGATACTGCCGTTGAAATTGCAGAATATGCCGCAACACCGACTTATGCGGGAAAATCTCCGCGTGAACTGGGATATGTTGTTGTAACGGACTATATTTCCTCTGACGGTAAAGCTGATGTTACATCGGATATACAAAATCTGATTGATGCCAACCCAAACAGAACGATTTATTTCCCCGACGGAGTATATCTTGTTTCCGAATCCATACTTACTCCCGCAGACCCGCGGAAAAGTGTTGATCTTCAGCTCTCGAATTATGCGGTTTTAAAGGCATCGGAAAACTGGCAGGGCGGTGCGATGGTCCGACTCGGCGGAAAAGATGCCGCAAATGATACCCACACGCCCGGCAGTAATTATTCACTTACGGGCGGAGTGCTTGATTGCAGCGGAAAGGCTGACGGTATTAGCATTGACGGAGGAAGAGAAACGGTAATAAAAAATGTATCGCTCAAGAATGCAGTGGTCGGAATTGAAATAAAATACGGAGCAAACAGCGGTTCGTCGGATGCGGATATAAGTGATGTCAACATTATCGGCACCGGTGCGACGGACTCGGTGGGAATTTATGTTGAGGGTCACGATAATACTTTCACAAACATAAGAATAGGTAATGTGTTCACGGGGGTTCATCTGAAATCCTCGGCAAACTCACTCCGAAACATTCATCCTCTGTATTATTCGGACTACAGTGATTACCGTAACAGCTGCGGCTTCCTTGACGAAGGCGGCAACAACATTTATGATTTCTGTTACAGCGATCAGTTCTGCATTGGTTTTAAAACCGTTGGCGGCGTTTCAAGTGTTTTCGATAACTGTTATTGCTTCTGGTATACTGCAGCCGGCGAAAGAGAAATTGCTTTTGAATCTGACGGAAGGTTCAATTCGGTTGTCACTAATTTCCGCGCAGGATTCAGAGGGGATACGGAAAATTCGGTGCTTGTTGTGAGTGAAAACGGGGGAAGCGGCGTTTTTGATAACCTGCTTGTAAACAGTAATGATGTTGCCGATAAAACTCACAGAAAATATACCGAAGGCTCGTTTTTTATGATTCTCAAAAATTTATTTGTATGAAAATAACGGTACGAAGAATAAAACCTTCGTACCGTTATTTTTTAAAGTATTGAGAAGTTAACAACAAGTCCTGCGAAAACGATTGAAACCATTGAAAGAAGCTTGATGAGAATGTTGATTGCGGGTCCTGAAGTATCTTTGAACGGGTCGCCGACTGTATCGCCGACAACGGCGGCTTTATGGCAGGATGAGCCTTTTCCGCCGTGAACACCGCTTTCGATGTATTTTTTTGCGTTATCCCAGGCACCGCCTGCATTGGACATAAACACCGCCATAAGGAAGCCTGATGCCGTTGCGCCTGCAAGCATTCCTACAACACCTGAACAGCCGAGAACAATGCCAACAGCAACGGGAACGGCAATTGCAACGATTGTGGGAAGAATCATTTCGCGAAGGCTTGCCTTTGTGCAGAGGTCAACACAGCTTGCGTAATCTGCTTCGGCTTTTCCTTCCATAAGACCTTTGATTTCCTTGAACTGACGGCGTACCTCTTTAACAACGCTCTGTGCTGCACGTCCGACGGAATTCATTGTAAGAGCGGCAAAAACAAAGGGGAGGCAAGCGCCGATGAAAAGTCCGATAAGGACAGTGGGATTGGTGATATTGAGGTCGGCAATTTTTTCAGCACCGCCTTCAATTGAATTAACCTTGTCAATGTAAGATGCCATAAGAGCAAGAGCTGTGAGAGCGGCAGAGCCGATTGCAAAGCCTTTGCCGGTGGCGGCAGTTGTGTTGCCGAGCGAATCAAGAGCATCTGTTCTTTCACGAACGCTCTTATCAAGACCTGACATTTCTGCAATGCCGCCTGCGTTATCCGCAACGGGTCCGTAAGCGTCTGTTGCAAGAGTTATGCCGAGCGTTGAAAGCATACCGACTGCTGCAAGCGAAATGCCGTAAAGACCCATTGAGCTGCTGTGTGCACCGCCCGAAACAAAATATGAAACGAGCACGCAGATTGCAACAATAATTATGGGAAGAAGAGTTGAAAGCATACCGACGGAAAGACCGCCGATGATTATTGTTGCTGTTCCGGTTTCGGATGTCGCTGCAAGATTTTTGGTTGGTTTATAGCTGTCCGATGTGAAATATTCGGTTGACTGTCCGATAAGAACACCGGAAACAAGACCTGCAAAAATTGCGAAGTAAACAGTCCAGTTTTCCTTGCCGAGGATGAAATAAACGAGAGGAAGTGAAATGATTGCAATGATAATTGCCGAGAAATTTGTGCCTCTTGAAAGAGCCTTGAGAAGCTGTTTCTGGCTTGCACCTTCTTTGGTTTTTACAAGGAATGTGCCGAAGATTGAGCAAACAACACCGATTGCGGCAATGAGCATCGGGAGAGCCATTGCGTTGAAGCTGTTGAATGCGGCAACGCCGAGTGCGCAAGCGGAAATGATTGAGCCGACATAGGATTCATAAAGGTCCGCACCCATACCCGCAACGTCGCCTACGTTGTCGCCGACGTTATCTGCAATAACTGCGGGGTTTCTGGGGTCATCTTCGGGGATGCCCGCTTCAACCTTGCCGACAAGGTCAGCGCCGACATCGGCAGCTTTTGTGAATATTCCGCCGCCGACACGTGCAAAAAGAGCCATTGAAGATGCGCCCATTCCGAAAGTGAGCATTGCGCTTGTGATTTCGTGTGCTTCAAGGTTAAATAAATATTTAAGAATGAAAAACCATAGCGAAATATCAAGAAGTCCGAGACCGACAACCGTAAAGCCCATAACGCTGCCTGCTGAAAAAGCAACTCTTAATCCTTTGTTAAGACCTTCACGGCAGGCGTTTGCGGTTCTTGTGTTTGAAACTGTAGCGATTTTCATTCCCACAAATCCGGAAAGTGCAGAGAAGAATCCGCCCGTAAGGAATGCAAAGGGAACATAGGGAGTGAGAAGTCCTGCAATCGCCATTGCTCCGAGAACGGCAAACATAACACCGAAGAATATGATAACAATTTTATACTGACGCTTGAGATATGCATTTGCACCCTCGCGGATTGCATATGAAATCTTTCTCATCTTTTCGGTTCCTGCATCGAATTTGATAACCTTGTATGCAGTTAACGCTGCAAAAACCAACGCTAAAACGGCACCGACAAATGTCAGAATCATAAGCGTTTTTTCCATTGATTTTCCTCCTTGATTTATGTCAGACATTATTATTAAAGCATAGTGTACGTTTTATTATTATATAACTCTTTTTTTGTGCAGTCAATTAACGTATTGTAAAAAAATAATTGCAAAACAGAACAAAAACTGTGCCATATGAAAAAATAATCCCTGCCGACGCGTAAAACGTCAGCAGGGAAGTTACTTTTTGCTTATGCAAAAATGTTATTGATAAATCTCACAATTGATTCAAAAACGATGTTGAGTGAAAGTCTGGGCATTTCGGAGAAACCGTTTGAACCGTAGTTATCATAAAGCCAAGCAGAAAGCTTTTCAAAGAATGTGAAATCTTTTACTTTTTCAGCTTCCATAGCGCCGATGCTTACGAGAATATCGGTAAGTCTGTTTTCGGCCTTTTCGAAATCGCCTGCGGCACAGATTGTTGTTGCAAGAATTCCTTCAGCCTGAGCAACGGCAGCTTCGAATTCAGCTTTATCTTCAGCCGAAAGAGCTGAAGCGTCAACTTCTTCTGCAGTTTCAAGAAGCGTTGAAAGATTTCTGACATCTCTGCCTATATTGAACTGCGGGAATTCGGGCGATGAGTAAACATCCTTGATGTCGTCGTGAGCGATAAGCTCCATTGCAATCTTGAGGATAACATCATTGTGCTGAGTGAGGTCGTGCCTTTGACCGTCAAAGTAGAATGTTGTGTCAGGGAGAAGACCTGCGGATGCGTCAACAACTCTGTCGGGTGAGATGTGGTTGTGGTCAGGATTTGAGCAATATGTATTTTTCTGAACATAGTCCGTGGGCAGTGTTTCGCCGATGTTTGCTGCGTATGCGCCCATTGAGGTTGAATCAAGATGAATGATGTAATCGGCATTCTGTGTGTTCCAGGTTTCGCCGACGTTAATCATATTGAAATCATACTGAGCAACGTTGAATACCTGAACACCTTTTGCGAGAAGCTTCTGAATGTTAGCATCCGAATTGAGCTGAGCCCGATAATATTTATCTGTCTGCGCTTTGATGTTAGCCATTTCGGGACTTGAAAGATATCTTTGGGCTGCTGTGGGATAATCGCCCGAGGGGCAGAGTGACCACATACTGGTGCTTCTTATCATAACCTTTTCAACGAGTGTTTTAACACCTGCGTTAAGAGCCTTGGCAAGAACTTCGTCGGGGAAAATTCTGAGAAGAACTTCAATCATTCTTGAAGTGCCCTTGTCAAGCAGACCGCTGTTTTCAAGGAATCCGTGATAAAGATAGTCGGGGTCAAGGAATGTGATTCTGCCGTTGAAAACATCGCCGATGATTGTTGAACCGTCAAGAGCGGGGACAATATAAAGAACCTTGTGAATTTCGTCCATAACCTCGGGATGGTATTCAAACATTGCGTTTGCAAAAGTACCGCCCTGGCTGATGGGGACAAGGTTTACCTTGCTGTGACCGGTCTGCTCCATAACCATATGAACGTAGTCGAGCAGCTCTTTTGTAACGTCAATGTGGTTGCCGAATGAATTGTATGTGAAATAATAGAGATGGTCACGGGGAAGGTCTGTAGGGTAAAGGTGGAAGGGGATATGAGAATTGATGAGGTCCTGCTCTTCCTTTGTGCATTCGGAATAGGGCTTGTAATATCTCTCAAGGATAACGTTGCCCGTATTCTGAGCGTTAAGGTCGCTTGCGTTGATACCGAAGCAGGATTCAATAACATTCGAAAGGGCGTTCGAAAGACCGAAATCCCTTTGTGTTATAAGTGAAAAAAGAGCGGGGAAGAGAGCTTCTTTAATTATTTCGCCAATCTGAATATATGCGGGGAATGCCGAAATTCTTTTGCCTTCGTCATCAAGGATATAATCTCCGTTTTCATCGGCAACAAAAACGCCTGACTGACCGAGACCCGGAATGATGATTGTGGGGTAAAATTCGCAATCTGCCGAACAGTCGGTTTTCTTATCGTATGCCGCAAATGTGTTGATTCCGAATATTGAAAGAACCATAACGGCACAAAGAATGATGGAAATAAATTTTTTCATTTTTATGCACACTCCTTTAGCTTATGGAGTAATATTAGCATATATTACATATAATTTCAACAAAATATTAACAGAAATTTGTAACGTTGTATTTAATTTTAATAAAAATCTTTCTTTCATTAGTACAAATAAACCGAATATGTGTTACATTTGAATCTATGGTGTAAAAAAATAATGCAGAGATTTCATTTAATAAGAAATGTCTGCATTATTTTTTGTTTACTCAGAAAATAAAATATCTCTTTCACTGATTTGATTAAGATAATATTCAAACGGTTTATCTGAATCGGGAATGGGTTTGGTTTCTTCAAAGTGAATTTTACCTTTATCAGAGATTGTCAGGAATTTTCTGTAGTCTGTATTTTCTTTAATGATTTTTCCGCCGTCAATGAACACCGAACCGCCTCTGCTGCCCGTAAACGGCATTTCGACGAGAATCGTTTCAAGCAGTGCCTTTGCCGAAATGAGCATATCCCAATCATAAAAATAATTGCTTATTGAGTTGTGAGAAAGGGGACAGTCCGAAATGATTTCATTGATTTCGGAAAGAAGTGCTGTGCATCCTTCTTTATCACGAAGAAACGATGCTGCTTCGCTCATCTTTTTCGGTATAAAAGAATAGTCAATGTTTTCATCGATTGAAAAATTCTCAATTATAGAGTTGATTTTGTTTTCTGTTTCTTCGACTGTTTCGAATGAAATTTCTGTTAAAGGGTTATTTCTTATATGTTCGGCACAGACAAGGCCGCCGACCTGCGTATCGTTGAGAGCTGAACCGCCGGGTCTGGTAAGACCGAAAGAGCCTGCCGCTTCGCCGATGACGTAAAGACCGTCAATGCACGTTTGGTAGTTGCTGTCAGTATGAATTCCGCCGTTATTGTGCTGAGCACAGACTGCAATTTTTAGTTTTTGCGTGTAAAGGTCTATACCTTGACGCGTGTAAACATCGATTGCTTTCGGATTAAGTACCCTGAGCCGTTCAATCGGTGTTTCTGCCGTTGCACCGTTAACCGAAAGATAGGCTTTTGCCTCATCTGAAAGGATGTCAAAATCAAAATCTTCGGGGTTATTTGTATAGTCAAGATAAACGCTCTTTCCTGCTTTGATTTCTTCGTCAACAGCGACGTCAACCCTTGAAGAATAAGGGATTCTGTCAAAACTGAACGGCCATTGATAACCCTTGAGAAACACATTGTTATGTGCATCCCGTATGCTTTTGAAGTGATTGTTCAGGAACTCGGTTTCGTTACCGTTTTCATCAATGCTGACAAATCTCGGAATGACCTGCATAAAGCTTCCCGATACATTCCAACGGAAGTCTGTTGAAGCCAGACCGTACTGCCATTGTGTAAAGTTACACAGCTTTACGCCTGCTTCGATGAGGATTCCCGTCATACCGTGCTGTGATTCGGGGAAAACCGAGTTTTTGTAAATGCACGCGGGCGCACCGGTTGCCGCTATAACATTTTTTGCGATAATTGTTTCGGGTTTGCTTGTTTCTTTGTTGAGTACAATTATACCATAAACACGACTTTGGTCGGTTATGATTTTTATAACCTGTCTGTTGTCGAGCAGAGTTGTTTTATTGACCTCAAGAACTTGTTTTTCGAGAACGTTGGTCATCATTTTTGATGTCAGCGGACCGACAGAAGTTGCTCTTGATGTGTTGTCGTGGTCTGTTTTATATCCGGGATAACCGCCGAATTCATTTTTGGGGAAATTCATCCCGTAATCGCAAAGACGGAGAAAGCACTTTGCGCTGTTGATTGCCTGCTTGTATGCTTTTTCGCCGTCACAGCATCCGAGCGAGCATATGTCCTCAGCCATTCTGTAAGGACTGTCCTCGGATTTTCCGTCCATTGAAATTTTATAGTAAGTTTGCTTATCGCTGCCGGTATTTCTTGACGTGCCGGAAAGTCTGTTTTCCGATATAACGGCTATGTTTGTTATTCCTGCTTTGTAAAGCCAGTCTGCGGCGCTGTAACCCGCCGCACCGGTGCCGATAATTATTGCATCATAAATTTTTTTCATAAGCTTCTCACATTAAATCCGCCGTCGCAGTCGATGACCGTACCCGTGCAGAAATCAAAATTACCCTGAGCAACCGTAAGAACGCATTTTGCAATATCTTCGGGCTGACCCATTCTTTTTATCGGTGTTATTCCTTCGCTGATAAGTTTGTCATATTTTTCTTTGACTTTTGCGGTCATATCCGTTTCGATAATTCCCGGTCTGATTTCAATAACGCTCACTCCGTATTCGGCAAGTCTTGAAGCGAAAAGCTTTGTTATCATTGAAATTCCCGCTTTTGAAATGCAGTATTCGCCTCTGTTGACAGATGCTGTATAAGCAGACATCGATGATATGTTGACAATTCTTGACTGATTGTTTTTTGTCAGCAGGGGTGTGAATTTCTGCGTTACGAAAAATGTCCCTTTAAGGTTTATGTCAGCTACAGCATCAAAATCATCGGGAGTTATTTCAAGAATATCCTTGCGCTCTTTCGGAGCGACACCTGCATTATTGACCAGCAAATCGACAGCGTTATATTTGTTTTCTACAAAAGAAGCAAGGTTTTCAATATCTTCAGATTTCGAAATATCGGCAGTGACAAAACTGATTCTGCTTGGATAATCCTTTGCAAGATTCTTTACTTGTTCGCTTTCGTTTCTTGAAGATACAACAACATCGAATCCGTTTTTTAACAGAATTTCCGTTATGCCGAAACCGATGCCTCTGCTTCCTCCAGTTACAACTGCAACCATTTTTTTACCTCACTTTTTGAGAACGTGTTTTTGATAATACGGCATATATACCTCGCTGTCTCTGACGGGACATCCTGCAACGCTTGCATTTCTCATAAGCTGAGAGCATTTGCTGCATTTGAGGCATACTTTATTTTTTTCAAGACTGCCGTTACTGCAATAATCTTTATAAAAATCGGGATATGCGAATGCCATTCTTCCGAAGCCTACAAAATCCGCAACATCATCTCTGATGATTTCTTCGGAATACTCAAGAGCATTTTCTCCCTCAAAACTCAGTCCGGACATAACGAATTTTATATTCGGGAATGCCTGGTTAAGTTCTTTTGTAATGTTCCGAATTCTCGCAATGCCGATTTTTCCGTCCTCGGGCGCATTGATGCACGGACGGTTGATATGCGGAATCAGATATGGATTTCCAAGTGTAAGATTTATCAGTTCAATGCCTTTTTCCGCAAGCTGATTTATAATGATTTTTGTTTCCGAAAGGTCAATGTTGTTCTGAGTGTCAACACCGAATCCGAAAGGATAGGGGAAGCAATCGCAGGCATTCAGTCTTGTTGTGACAAAAACATTTTTTACTGCGTTTTTAACGCTGTCAATGCAATCAAAATAAAGTCTTGTTCTGTTTTCAAGATTGCCGCCGTAAAGCCCGCTGCGTTCTTTTGCGCTGAGAAATTCATTAAATAAATATCCGTGACAGCATTTGACATCAATGCCGTCAAAGCCGACCTCTTCCGCAAGCTTTGCCGCTTCGGTATATCTTTCGGGGATTTGTGAACAGTATTCATCATTCGCAATTACATAGGGCTGATCCTCTTTACCGATTTCCCAATGACTGTTACGGTAAGCAACAATCGGTTCGGGTGTTCCGTTCGGTTTGCTGAATCTTCCGCTGTGCGTAAGCTGAACAATGATTACGGGAGCGAAACCGTTTTCTTTAAGCGCTGTTTCACGCACTTCATCAAGCAATTTTTTAAAGCTGTCTTTGGTGTTTTTGTTCAGAAAAAGCTGGCGCGGATTGGCTCTGCCTTCAGCACAAACAGCGGTTGCTTCAAACCAGATTATTCCCGCGCCTGACTTTGCAAATCTGAGATATCGGCGTCTTGTCAGTTCATCAACAGCGCCTTCGGATGTTCCGTCGCAGCCTTCCATCGGCTGAAGAACAATTCGGTTTTTGATTTCTTTTCCGTATATGTTTATCGGTTTTTCAAATATGTTCATTTTATCATCCTTTATCTTGATATATTATCAGCATAACAGAAAGAAACAAATAATGCAAACAAATATTTCTGAAATGAATAAATATGCTTGAAAAGCGTGAGATAATGCAATATAATTAGTTTGTAAACAATCCGAAAGGGGAATGAAAATGGCGAAGTTTGATATTGTTATTGTCGGCGCTTCCACGGCAGGAAGTTATTTCGCAAGAAGAATGTCCGAAAAGGGCTTCAGCGTTCTTATGATTGACAAAAGCTCAAAAGAAAGAATCAGCCCGGATTACGATATCTTTCATATGGGCAAGGCTGAAATGGAGCAATTCAGGCTTCCCGAAGTTAAAAAGGGTGACGGAATATATGCTTTTGAGTTTTCGGAGCAATATATGTATTCCGCTTTCGGAGGCTATCCCAAGCCTGCTCCGACAACCGTTGTAGGTATGCACAAGCATGATTACATTGTACGTATGAATGAATGGGCAGAGGAAACCGGAGCATCAATAGAATATGAAGCTTCGTTTGTTAAATGCGTTTATGACGAAAACGGAAAAATCTGCGGTGTTACATATGAAAAGAACGGAGAGAAGTTAACGGTCGAATGCCGTCTTGTTGCGGATTGCTCGGGTATTCCTGCGGTTGTAAGACGCAGTTTGCCCGATGATTACGGCATCGAAAAGTTTGAGCTTACGCCCGATGATATTCTTTATGTGACTCTCAGATATGTTGATTTTACCGATAAAAAAGAGGAGTGGCTTAAATCGCATTTCTGGATTGCATATAAATCCTGGGTTGCACCGAGCAAAGGAAGCGATGCAATCATCGGTATGGGTTCTTGCTTCGGATTTGATTATGTTGAAAAAGTTTATGAACAGTTCACCAAAAATGTAAAACTGCCCGCACACAAGGTTATAAGAATCGAAAAGGGAAGAACCCCTTATCACAGAGCACCCTATTCATTTGTCGCCGACGGATTTATTTGTATGGGCGATGCGGCTTGTATGACAAAGCCGAATTGCGGCGAAGGCTGTACCGCCGCGCTTGTTCTTGAAGATATTGCAATAGATACAGCTTCGGCTGCTATGCAGAACGGTGATTATCCTACAAGAGAATCACTTTGGTCAATCAACAAAAAATATAATGATACTCAAGGCAAGGAGTTTGCTGGTCTTATGGCTCTTCTTGCATCTATTGTCAGACACAGCCCCAAAGCAAATGAGTTTTTATTTAAACACGATGCTATTTTCAGCAAGAAAATTCTTTCGGGTATGGGTGACGGCGGCATTTCTCTTGATGCGACGGATTATCTCAAAACGCTTGTTTTTGTTGTTATCGGACTTGCTTCGGGTAATATTAAAATTTCCGAAATCAAGAGTATACTCAAGGGTGTTATCAACAGCGGCAAGCTGACTGCGCTTTATGAGAGATTCCCGTCAACTCCCGACGGGTTTGATGATTGGGTAAAAGAAGCAGAGGAACTCTGGAAGAAAGCCGGCAAGCTTGCCGACTGGAAACCTCTCGGATAAATATAATTTTTTACGGTATGTAATTTTTGATTGCATACCGTATTTTTGTTAATTTTAAACAAAGTAATATAATATTTACAAAAAGTGTTGATTATTTATATTTAATAATATATAATAGCATTTATAATAATATGAAAGTTTAGGAAGGGATAAAGGTGAAAAGGGCTTTTTCTGCATTTACTGCATTTATTCTGCTTGCGGTTTCTTTGATTTATTGTTCATCATCCGAGGGTTATTCTTTTCCTGAAATAATGACAGTTGAAACCAATGAAAAAAGTGAATATGGTTTTATTGATTATAAATTTGTTGACGGCGAAGGCAATGAAACAGATATTTTTAATTTTTCATATCTTCCTGACAAAAGGTCTTTAAGTCAAAAAAATTCTGTTTCGTTCTTTTCTTCTTACAGCCCGATGTCTGCTCTCCCGTCTTCTTTTGATGCAAGAGATTACGGTTGCATCACATCGGCAAAGCAGCAGGGAATTTCCGGCAACTGTTGGGCTTTTTCGGTTATGAGTATGCTTGAATCCGATGCAATTCTGAAGGGATTCGACGATTCAGAGAATGCTGATTATTCCGAGGCGCACTTTTCCTGGTTTACCTCACGGAGTCTTACCGATAACCCTGACGACCCTACATACGGTGACGGATATCTTTCTGAAACACCTTATGCAACCGGCGGAAACTGGATTATTTCGGCAGGGTCTCTTGCACGATGGACGGGCGCTGCACAAGATTCCGATTACCCGTTTAACTACAGAGATCTTTCCCAAATGGGAAATTATGATGAAAGCTGCAGGTATGATACGGGAAGCGGCGTTATTATCGATTCCGCTCAGTCTCTTCTGGGAATGGATGATGCCAAAAGCTGGATAATGGAGCACGGCTCGGCAACATTCTCTTTCTATTTTGCCGAAGATTATTATAACAGCAACACATTCTCGTATTATTATAACGGCACCGAATCTCTCAATCATGAAATCACCGTTATCGGTTGGAATGATAATTATTCACGCTTTAACTTCAATTCATCGACACAGCCCGCGGGCAACGGTGCCTGGCTTTGCAAAAACAGCTGGGGGCACGACTGGGGCGATGACGGATTTTTCTGGGTTTCTTATTACGATTCTTCAATCAGTCAGTTCGCAGGATTTTCAGCAAGAAGTGTCGAAGAGGTTTACAGGAATTATACATATAACGGTACCGGATGGGAGTCATATGTAAATCACGTCGGTAACGCCAAAATTTCAAATGTGTTCACATCAAAAGGCAGTGAGCTGTTAACGTCCGTTTCAACTTACACTATGATGCCTGCTCAGGAAGTTAATGTTTATATCTATAAAAATCTTCCTGCGGGATTCCTCAATCCCGAGCAGGGAAGTCTTGCTCATAAAAAAAACGTTATCCTTGACAGACCCGGTTATCACATAATTGACCTTGATGCCGAAATTTCACTCGCCTCGGGTACTGTTTTTTCAGTAGTTATTGAATATGTAACCGACGGTACGGTATATTTTCCGGTTGAGGCTGACGGACAAGGGACAAACTCGTATTATGCCAATAAGGGCGAAAGCTTTCTTAATCTGCCTTCTTATAACAAAGGTTGGTATGACGTTTTGAGTTACAGATTAAAGAACGTTTTTGTTCAGGCATTTACCAGATGTAACCATCAGAGTTTTACTGAAATAATATATGCAACGTGTGAGAATGACGGAGCCGAAATAATTTCCTGCTCTGCTTGCGGCAAGCTTCTGAGAGAAACCGTTATTCCTGCCGCAGGTCACGATTTTACCGATTGGAGCAATTATGTTCACGATTTTTCAACCGACCGCGAGGTAAGGACAAGATTGTGCCGTGACTGCGGCATAACCGAATCCGAATCGATTTTTTATTCTAAAAATACCATTAAGCTTGAAGATTTCATTCAAAAAATATTTAATTTGATTTTTGAAATTCTGAGGAATATTTTCTGAATTTAAAAAGGTGATTGTATTATGAAAAAGAAAAATTCTTTGTTGATAAAAACAGCCTGTGCAACGGCAGGTGTTGTCGGTGCCGTAGGCTTTGCGATGTTTCGCGAAATAATGCACAGAGATGCAGTGCTTACGGAAAAATTCAGTAAAATTATTAATAAACAGCCTGAGCCGGCTGAAGTGCCCGAAAGAGATGAGAGGCAGCTTTGGTTTGATAAGCAGGCACTCGACGAGTTTGAAATAATAAATGCAAAAGGGTTCAGGCTCAAGGGTTGGCTTCTTCCGGCAGATGAGCCGTCGGAAGTCTATGTTTTCGGCAGTCACGGCTACAGAAGCAGCGGTACGGGTGAATTTGACCGTATGGCAAAATTTTATCACGACAAGGGATGGAATGTTTTTCTTGTTGACCATCAGGCGGCAGGAATGAGCGAAGGAAAATACATAGGCTTCGGCTATCATGAATATCGGGACTGCCTTCAGTGGCTTGACTTTATGAATAATCATTTCGGAAAAGACATTCAGGTTATTTTGCACGGCGTTTCTATGGGCAGTGCAACGGTAATGCTTATGGCAGGCAGCGGAAGACTTCCTGCAAATGTCAGATTTGTTGTTGCCGATTGCGGATACACATCTGCCTATAATCAGTTTGTCCACAATGCAAAAGGAATGCACGTTCCTTCGTTCCCGATTATCAATGTTGCCAACTTCTTCAACCGTGCAATTTCGGGATTTGATTTCAAGGATGCAAGTCCGATTGATGCAGTGAAGAAAGCATCTGTACCTATGATTTTTATTCACGGCGCAAATGATGACTTTGTTCCGACTCATATGGTAAATGAGCTTTTTGAGGCGTGCGCAAGTGAGCACAAGGAGCTTCTTATTGTTGAAGGCGCCGCTCACGCAGAAAGCTATCCGACCGACAGCGAGTCCTATGAAAAAATGATTAACAGCTATGCTGAAAAATATATAAAATAAATCAGGCAACATAATTGGAGGCGGTTCCTGTTGCAGAAAAGAATTTATCTTTCATCTCCTACAATGCACGAGGAAGAGATGAGTTTTATAAAAGAAGCATTTGAGCGTAATTGGGTTGCTCCTCTCGGATTCAACTGTGACGGCTTTGAGGAGGAGATAGCATCATTTCTCAACGAAGATAACACCCATACTCTTGCTCTTTCATCCGGTACGGCTGCATTGCACCTTGCCGTTAAGCTTGCGGGTGTTGAGCGCGGTGACGTGGTGCTTTGTTCTGATATGACCTTTGTCGCAAGTGCAAACCCCGTATCATACGAAGGTGCGGTTCAGGTTTTTGTTGATTCCGAAAGAGATACGTGGAATATGGACCCCGTGGCGCTTGAAAAAGCTTTTGAGAAATATCCTCAGGCAAAGGCTGTTATCCTTGTTCATCTTTACGGTGTTCCCGCAAAGATTGACGAAATTGCCGAAATATGCAGAAGACACAATGCGGTTCTGATTGAAGATGCGGCGGAGTCACTTTCGGCTACATATAACGGCCGTCAGTGCGGCACGTTCGGCGATTACGGTATTCTGAGCTTCAACGGCAATAAGATTATCACAACCTCCGGCGGCGGAATGCTTATCACCAAAACACCGCAGGAGAGAGAGAAAGCTTTGTTCTTGGCTACGCAGGCAAGAGAAAAAGCGCTGTGGTATCAGCACGAAGAAATCGGATATAACTACAGAATGTCTAATATAGTTGCGGGTATCGGCAGGGGGCAGCTTCTTCATCTCGATGAGCATAAAGCGTTGAAAGAAAAAATTTATTACAAATATAAAGCTGAATTTAAAGATTTACCCGTTACAATGAATCCTTATGCGGAAAATTCCGCTCCCAATCATTGGCTTTCGTGTTTGCTGATTGATGAATCGTGCGATGTCAGAATGACGGACATTATTGAAAAGCTTGCGGCTGAAAATATCGAAGCAAGACCTATATGGAAGCCGATGCATATGCAGCCGGTTTTCAAAGATAACGATTTCATTTCAGCTTATGAAAATCCCGTTGATGAGGATATCTTTGCAAGAGGTCTTTGCCTCCCGAGTGATATAAAAATGACAGATGAAGAGCAGATGCGCGTAATCGATATTATCAAATCTTGTTTCTGATTTTATGATTTGAGGATTATATGTCTATAAACAGTAAGAAAAGTTTCTATGAAAATTATATAAAGGTTCCGCAGGATAAAGTGATTGCTTTAATTGCTTTGATTCTGCTCAGTCCGGTTATGATTGTTGTGGCTTTGCTTGTACACGGCAAGCTCGGTTCACCCGTTATTTTCAAGCAGGAAAGAGCAGGAAAAGACGGCAGACCCTTCTATATGTATAAGTTCCGCTCGATGTCCGATGAAAAAGATGACGAGGGCAATCTGCTCCCCGACGAGCAAAGACTCGGGAGATTCGGCAGAGTTTTGAGAAGTACTTCATTGGACGAGCTTCCTTCGCTTTGGAATGTGGTACGAGGTGAAGTTTCTTTGGTTGGTCCCAGATGTTTGTATGTGCGTTATAATGAACGCTATAATGATACTCAGGTAAGAAGACTTGAGGTGAGACCGGGAATTACCGGCCTTGCACAGGTTAACGGCAGAAATGCAATCAGCTGGGAAAAAAAGTTTGAATATGATGTTGAGTATGTTGATAACATAACTTTTATCGGCGATTGGAAAATTATGTTTCAGACCGTTGGCAAAGTTTTAAAGCGTGACGGTATTACTTCGGATACCTCTGTAACAACAGAAGAGTTTATGGGCAGCGAATCGGAGTTGATTATTTATGAATAGGCTGGTTATTATCGGTGCAGGCGGTCACGGAAAAGTGATTGCCGACAATGCGGAAAAAAACGGATATACCGATATTAATTTCATCGACGATAATTTAAAAGGTGATTGTCTCGGATTCTCCGTTATAGGAACGGTTTCCGAAATCGAGTCGTTTAATGACGGTAAAACCGATTTTGTTATTGCTATCGGAAACAATAATATCAGAAAAAATATTGCAGAAAAATACGATGTGAATTGGGCAACATTGATTCATCCTTCTGCGCAGATAGCTATGAACGTTTCCGTCGGAAAAGGAACGGTTATTATGGCAGGTGCGGTTGTCAATGTATGCGCAACAGTCGGAAAGCATTGTATTATAAATACAAATGCAGTTGTTGAACACGATAATGTGATTGGAGATTATGTGCACATATCTCCGGGCGTAGCTCTCGGAGGAACGGTTGAAATAGGTGAAAATACACATATCGGAATCGGTGCAACAGTTATCAATAACATTTCTGTCTGCGGTAATTCTGTTATAGGGGCAGGTTCGGCTGTTGTAAGAAATATTGAAAACAGCGGGAAATATGTTGGTGTTCCTGCAAGAAGTGCCGGAAAATGTGGTGCCGTATGAATATACTGTTTTTGACCTTGTATAACATTGAAAGTTTGCACAACAGAGGAATTTATGAGGATTTGCTGCGTGAATTTTCGAAACAACAACATAAAGTTTATGTTGTTTCTCCGACTGAACGCCGTTATAATTCTGACACTGCTTTATTTACCGATGATAATGTGCAGATTTTAAAAATAAAAACCGGAAATATTCAAAAGACTAATATCATAGAAAAAGGTATTTCCACGTTATTGATTGAGCGTCAGTTCATTAACGGCATAAAAAAGTATTTTTCAGGCATAAAGTTTGACCTGGTTTTATATTCCACACCGCCCATTACATTGGCGGGCGTAGTTGAATTTTTAAAGAAGCGGGATGGTGCAACAACTTATCTTATGTTGAAGGATATTTTTCCTCAGAATGCAGTTGATATCGGATTGATGAGCAAATCAGGTATAAAAGGGCTGATTTATAAATTCTTTCGGAATAAGGAAAAGAAACTGTATTACATTTCCGATTATATCGGCTGTATGTCTGCAGAGAATGTTAAATATCTTCTGAATCATAATCCGGAAATTGTTTCCGATTCGGTCGGTCTTTGCCCTAATTCAATTGAACCGATTGATATTTCTCTGTCTCAAGAGGAAATAAAATTGATGCGCAGCCAATATGAAATCCCCTTGGATAAAAAAGTGTTTGTTTACGGCGGGAATTTAGGTAAACCGCAAGGTATACCGTTTCTTGTTGATTGCTTGCGCAGCCTAAAGAATAACTCCGATGTATTCTTTTTAATAGTTGGCGACGGCACCGAATACGGCAGTTTGCTTGATTTTGTTGAAAATGAGAAACCGTCAAATGTTAAGTTGATGAATCGATTGCCTAAGGAAGATTATGACAGAATGATTGCAGCTTGTGATGTGGGAATGATTTTTCTTGATCACAGATTTACGATTCCCAATTTTCCAAGCCGACTTTTGTCATATATGCAGGCAAGACTTCCCGTGTTGGCTGTAACCGATTCCAATACCGATGTAGGGAAAGTTATTGAAGACGGAGGCTTTGGTTGGTGGTGTCCAAGCGATGATGTCGGAAAGTTTTTCGAGCAGATTACTGAAATGGCAAATACGGATATGACTGAGTATAAGAAAAAATCATGGGAATATCTTTGCGATAATTACAGTGTCGGCAGAATTTATTCCGATTGTTTTTCACCTGTATTGGACAGCATTTATGACAGTCAATTTGATAACAGAAGTTTTTAGCGTCATTCAGAACTTATATATTCGAAATAACACAGAGGTTTGTTAATGAAGATTCTTATAGTTACCGAAGGGTTTTTACCGGGTAAAAAATACGGCGGTCCGCCTATAAGTGTAAATAATTTTTGTTCGTTGATGGATGATTATGAATGTTATATAATCACCCACAATCATGATTTGGGCGAAAAAACACAATATGATGATATTGTCAGCGGCTGGAATTCCAGAGAAAACTGTAAGGTTCTTTATCTTAGTGATGACGAATATGGATTGTCTTGTTTTGAAAATGCTGTTTGTGAAATACAGCCTGATGTAATCTATTTGCAAAGCTTGTTTCAATCGTGTGTTATTCCTTGTTTACATCTTGCAAAAAAATACGGAATAAAAACACTTCTTGCCCCCAGAGGAGAACTTTGCGCAGGAGCTTTTCGCAAAAAATATAAAAAAATTCCTTATATTATTGCTTTGAGAATGATGGGACTTCTTGAAAATGTTTATTTTCAGTCTACAAGCGATGAGGAAACAGCATCTGTAAAAAAGTATCTCGGTGTTTCTGAAGAGAGGATAGTAACTCTGACAAATATTCCCTCCATACCCGATAAAGATATTGAAAGTTTTAAATATTCAGAGAAAAAAACAGGAGAGGCTAAACTTGTTTTTCTTTCACGGATACATCCGAAGAAAAATCTTATTCAGGCAATAAAGTGCCTGAAAAATGTGAAAGGTAATATCACTCTTGATGTGTACGGATCTTTGGAAGATGAGGATTATTGGAAGCTTTGTCAAAACGAGATAAAAGCTCTGCCGGACAACATAAAGGTTCATTATTGCGGCTTGGTTGAACATAGTGAAGTGCATAGTGTTTTCAGCCGTTATGATGCTTTTATATTTCCTACTTTCAGTGAAAATTACGGACATGTTATAATTGAGGCGCTGACAGCGGGATGTCCTGTTATTGTCAGCGACAGAACGCCGT
This sequence comes from Acutalibacteraceae bacterium, assembly GCA_045535475.1. Taxonomy (GTDB): domain Bacteria; phylum Bacillota; class Clostridia; order Oscillospirales; family Acutalibacteraceae; genus CAG-177. The sequence goes on from JAZSLR010000140.1 coordinate 41,457, forward strand.
GGAACGATCTTGAAATTTCGGGAGCAGGCTTTGTTTGTCCTCTTGAGGATGTTTCGTCGTTTGAAAGAGCAGTGCAAAATATAACGGACAGTAATGCTTCGAATCTGCATATAAAAGCACGATTATATGCCGAATCAAAGATGCGTCTTGATTGTCTGAAGGAAGAATATCAGAGTGTATTTAATGTTATATTGCTTTCCTGAAACAGAGCAATTGATTTAAGGAGGAACATAGGATATTGATAAAGAAGTGTTATCGTGTCTTGCATATTTTTTCTTCTTATGGCGGAGGAATATCGTCTCTTGTTCTGAATCTGACAGAAAATAAAAGTGAAGATTTTATTTTTGATATAATGACTTTCTCCTATAAGAACGGAGATTCTTTTCTTGATCGTATCCGCAAGATGGGCGGAGAGGCATATTTGATGCCGCGCCCGCGTATTGACGGTTACGTGAATTTCAAAAAATTTATTGACGGAGTGATTTCCGAAAATAAATATGATGCAATTCATTGTCATATTACAGGGTGGCATGCAATTCCTTTTGTAAATTCCGCAAAAAAATATGGTGTAAAAAATTTCATTTTTCATGCGCATACCACGAAATATGACAGCCGTATAGACAGATTGCCCTTTGTGCTGGCATATAACAAATATTTTAACTATAAGCATTCTTCGTTATATATGACTTGCAGTGATTTGGCGGCAAATTATATATTTGGTGAAAAATATCTGAAAAAAAGACACGCTTATGTTATACCTAACGGTTTGAATGAAGAACTTTTTTCAGATAAGTTGAGTGATGAGCAAAGGACAGCATATTCTCGGGATTTCAATATTCCTGACGACGCTTTTGTTATCGGTCATGTCGGGCGTTTTTCGTATCCGAAGAATCATTTGTTTATGCTTGAGATTATGAGGGAACTCAAAAACAAAGGGATGAATTTTGTTCTTGTTCTGGTTGGCGACGGAGAGTTGATAGATTCTGTGAAAGAAAAGACTGAAACGGGAAACCTTTCGGAAAACATCCGCTTTGCGGGAAGAAGAACGGATATATCACAGCTTATGCAATTCTTTGACTGTATGATTTTGCCTTCGATTTACGAAGGCCTTCCGACAGTTGCAGTTGAGTGCCAGGCGGCAGGCACACATATGATTTTATCGGACACAATCACAAAGCAATGCGATATGAATATGGGTCTGCTTAAGTTTTTACCTGTAAATGATGCAAAACTTTGGGCAGATGCGCTGGAGAATCTTCCTGTAAATGATCATAGAAACCGGTCCGAGTGCCTTGCCCGGGTAAGAGGTCTGGGCTTTACTGCAAAAGAGTCCGGAAAAAAGTATTGCAATATATTGAATTATATTATTGAAAACTCCCTCGATAATTGAAAGAAGAGAATTTAAAAATGTTAATTATTATATTTTTTAGCTTTCTTGCAGTTTTTTTTGCATTCTTTTCTCAAAAAGGAAAAGTTGTTTCAACAGATGTCGGCTATAAAGTCACTGCATATAAATATGAGGAATTCTCAAATGTTTATTTCGTTATATCCTTTCTTTTGCTTGCTTTACCTTGTTTTTTTTGCGGTGAAGGAAAAGATATGTTTGTGTATGTGCAGCTTTATAACAGTTGGTCTTTTGCAGATCTGAAAGATTTCAGTTTCGAACCCGGATATATTTTATTAAATCTCTTTTTGCGATTCTTTTTCAAAAATGCTTATTTTGCTCTTGGAATTATAAAGGTATTGTCGATTTTCTTGGTGTATATGTCACTGTATTTGCTGAGGGATCGTTTGAATGTAGGCTTTTCGGTACTTTCATATGTTATTTTGTTATATATTTTCAATTTTCATTTGCTTCGTATGTCGCTGGCATTGGGAGTTATTTTTATTGCAATGACCTGTGAATTAATCGGTAAAAGCAAACGGGCATTATTGGGAATGGCTGTAGCATTTTTCTTCCATTATACGAGTTTGATTGTTTTGCTGGCATATTGCATTTATAAACTTTTCGGAAAGAAAATAACTTTTGCAAAAATATCTTTTCTTGCAGCTGTTTTGGTTTTGTTATACATAAATATTGTTCCGCTTCTGAATTATCTTGTCCCGATAATAAAGCTGTTTAATAAATACGAAACCTATTTAGACAGTGCAAATTCATATGTAGGCATTGTTCAGTTTTTGCTCTTTATTCCAATTGCATATATTCTTGTTATGCTTTACAAAAATGGGTCGCAAGATAAATTTTATATTCTGAACACAATATTCGGAATAATGCTCTTCTTTTCCGGATCGCTCGGATATTTACTTCCCGTTATCTCAAGAACCGTTTATTATTTCTTTTACTGCGTAATGACCCTTTCTGCATCAACGCAGTTGGTAAATGATAAATATGTTTTTGTGGCAGGTAAGTTGAGAATTAATTCCGTAACTGTATTTTCAATTTTATATTTATTGATGCAAACCGTGATTTCGTATGTCCTTAATGATGCATTTTCATCCAACGGCTTAACACAATACACATTATGGTGGAATAAATAAAAAGGCAGAAAAACTATGAAACTGTTATTCACAATAGGTTCTTTGGCGGGAGGCGGAGCTGAACGCGTTATATCAAGGCTTGCAAGTTGTATGGCAGGCAGGGGAGACAGTGTTGAGATTGCGCTTATTTCAAAAAATTCAGTCGATTATCCTTTGAATGAAAAAGTTAATGTTAAATTCATTAATCCTGAAATTCAGATAAGAGGCCTTCGATACACACTCAGATGTTTGGAATACCGTAAGGAAGTTGAGCGGTTTGATCCCGACGTTATTATTTCATTTACTACGGCTGTAAATCTGTTTGTGCTTGATGCTCTGCGCGGTACAAACCGTAAAATTATACTCAGTGAAAGAAACGATCCATATAATGATCCGCCCAATGCCAACCTTCGAAGGAAGAGAGACAGATTATATAGCAAGGCTTGCGGTGTTGTTTTTCAGACCGATGATGCAAAAGCATATTTCAGTGATGATATTCAGAAAAAAAGTACTGTTATATTAAATCCCGTTGATGTCCCGTGTGAATATATCGGAAAAGATAAAAAGGAAAAGAAAATTGTAACCGTCGGAAGGCTCGAGCCTCAAAAAAATCACACTTTACTTATAAAAGCTTTTGCAGATGTTCATAAATGTTTTCCTGAGCACAAACTTGAAATATACGGAGACGGATCGCTGAAAGGTGAGCTTGAAGAGCTTATCAGAGCAGAGAGTCTTGAAGATTCGGTATTTCTGATGGGCTATACCACCAATATATTTGAAGCTTTGTCAACAGCCGAACTTTTTGTTCTTTCTTCGGATTACGAAGGAATGTCGAATGCTTTGATAGAAGCTATGGCGATAGGTTTACCGGTTGTTTCAACCGATCATCCGATAGGCGGAGCAAGAATGGTTATAAATAACAGAATAAACGGAATGCTCACACCTGTCGGTGATTGCGACGCCATTGTAAATTCTGTATGTGAAATACTGGGTAACAAACAGTTATCAATTTTTTTGTCACAGAACGCTTCAAGTATAAGTGAAAGACTGAACATTGAGAAAATTACCGATGAGTGGATGGATTTTATACATAGGATGGTTTGAGAAGATATGCTGGAGAGGCTGTTGAATGCAATAAAAGATCCATATAAGGTTTTTTTGTATTTTTCTGAAAAAGGGTATTTTGACGGATTAGGCGATAAAATATATCTGAAATTGAAATACCGTGCAAAAACAAAGAAAAAGCTTAAACTTAATGAGCCGAAAACTTTTAATGAAAAACTTCAATGGCTCAAACTTTATGACCGTAACCCCGGATATTCTGTTATGGTTGATAAGTATCGTGTGCGCGAGTATATTGCGGATAAAATAGGTGAGCAATATCTGATACCGCTGATTGGTGTTTGGGATTCTTCCGACGATATAGATTTCGGGTCGTTACCGGATCAGTTTGTTATGAAATGTAATCATAACTCAGGTCTGGGGATGTGTATTTGTACCGATAAATCAGGACTTGATTTTGATAAGGTTCGAAATGAAATGGCACAGGGATTAAAACAGAATTACTATCTGACCGGACGAGAGTGGCCATATAAAGATGTTCCTCGTAAAATTGTTGCGGAGCAATTCTTAAAAAGTGATAACGGGGGACTGACGGATTATAAGATTCATTGTTTCAATGGAGCTCCGAAGTTTATTTTGGTTTGCTGCGACCGTTTTGCAGAAAGCGGACTTACCGAAGATTTTTATACTGCAGAATGGGAGCATATGCAAATCAAGCGACCTGACATTCCGAATGCAACAGCACCGATTAATAAACCGGAAAAGTTAGATGAAATGATTAAACTTGCCGAAAAACTTTCGGAGAACATCCCGTTTATCCGTATTGATTTTTATTGTGAAAATGGCAAAGTTTATTTTTCTGAACTTACATTTTACCCTGCCTCGGGATTTGAAGGGTTTGATCCGACTGAGTGGGATAATATGTTCGGGGAATGGTTGACACTTCCTGAAAAGCAGACTTGACTATTCATTGCTTTATGCAATTATAGTAATAAATTTTTCTGAAAAGGAGAAGAAGACAAATGAAGCATAGGTTTTTCAAAAAAGCTATTTCATTACTTCTGGTTGCAGTTTTGGCAATAGGTATTATGCCTATGACAATATTTGCGATTGAAAATGAAATTGCAACCGTTAATGAAGCCGAAGAGGTTACGACATACCAGTCGTTTGAATCTACTCTTGCTCCCGGCATCATTCAGACCATAAACAGCGGTTATGGTAAGGATGGCAAACTCATTAATTATTATATTTCAATTGCGGATATCAACCGAGATGATGTTGGTGTTCAGGCATCATATAAGGATGCTCAGTGTGTGACTCTCGGTATGTCCAAGATGACCGAGCAGGCGGCTGCAATGAATAAAAAGCACACCAATGCAAATGATGCTGCAAACTATATTCCGCATTATGCTGTTGTTGCCGGTGTTAACGGTGACGGTTATAATACCGGTACTGCAATGCCCTCAGGTGCACATGTTATGAACGGCGTAAGCGGCTTCGGAATCCAAAAAGCAGCTAATTCTTCTTGGTTTGCTGTTTTTGAAGACGGAACTGCTCTTTGCGGTGCAAACAATGCAGACTGGGATGAAGCTGTTTCTGCTCACGGACCTGCCCGGGAAGCTATCGGCGGTTTTCAGCTTGTCAGAAAGAATGGTGTAAATATTTCCTATTCTGACAGCAGCTATCTTAACGACGGTCGTTATCCTCGTTCGTTTGTCGGTGTTACAGCTGATAACAAGGTAGTGTTTATGACGGCGGACGGTAACGGTTCCGGCGGATCTGCAGGTACTAACTGGAAAGAATCAGTTGAGATTATGGATGAGGTAGGCTGTACATACATTCTTTGCCTTGACGGCGGTGGCTCTGCTACCTATATTTCACGTCCTGCAGGCAGCAGCGATATTCAGGTTACCAGCAATCCTTCTGACGGTTCTGAACGTGCGGTGTCAAACGGTCTTGTTATGTATACCAGCACTCCTCCTTCGGATACTTTTGAAAAGGCAGAGGTAAGTGCAGAAAATTACTATGTAACTCCCGGTTCAGAGGTTAAAGTTTCCGCTATCGGTATCAGCCCTGCAGGAACTGCTGCGGAAATTCCTGAAAACGCTGTATGGACAGCTACCAACGGCACTGTCGAGAATGGCGTGTTTATTTCTGACGGTACTGTAGGTGCTGCAGAAGTTTCATTAACTGTTGACGGCGAAACTGTAGGTTCAACTGTTATTAATGTTGTTATTCCCGATGAAGTTGCGTTTACCCGCGAAATCATCACTGTTCCTTACGGTGCAACAACAGAGCTTGAGGTCGTTGCAAAGTATGGTCTTTACGATGTTGTTCTCAAGGAAGGCGACGTAAGATTTGAAGTTTCCGATGAAACTGTCGGTACGGTTTCGGGCAGCAAATTTACAGCTTCCGAGTCCGGTACGGGAACAGTTGTAACAGTGTATGTAAACGGTGCTGATGCAACCGTTACCGATACAATTGAAATCAATCTCGGTAAAGGTTCTGAAGTTCTCTTTGACTTTGAAGAGGGTAATATCGGCGCTGATCTCACCAACTGGAGAACCAGCCACCACGGCGGTTATGATGTTTCGGATATTTCCATCGTAACAAAGGAAAGCGGTATGGTTCACAGCGGTAATCAGGCACTTGCTTTCCATTATCCTATGGATCAGGCTCTCCACGGTACTGAATTCTGGGCGGGTAACTCGCTTGTCTGGACCGGTGACTCGGTTGAGATTTTAAATGCTACAAGCATCGGTTTCTGGGTTTATATTCCCGAAGATGCTGTTCAGTTCTCAATTTATATGAGTGTTTCCAAGCACGATGAAAACGGAAACTTTGCAGGCAGAACAGGTTCAAGCATGGAAATATACAATGAGGAATATGTCAACGACAGACAGTTCTCGGGTTGGCATTATTTTGAAATGCCTATTAATTACAGCGAGGTATATTTTGAGGATAATGCCGATAAAATCGGTCAGTATTTTGACGGTTCTCAGTTCAAACTTAAAGCAAACTGCTTTATCGAGTTTTATGCTGTAAATATTGACTCCTGGAAGTTTGATGAAACAAACTATGCAGGCGATTTCACTTTCTATATTGACGATGTAACAATTGACTATTCCGATGCAGTTGACGACCGTGAGCGTCCCATCTTCTCTGAAATGACTTATGCCGTTGAGGGAATGAGCGATGCTGCTGCTCTTAATGGTCAGACCGTGGCAAAGGATATCGTTAATTTTGCAGGTTTTGTTGCTGAGGATATTACCAACCCCAACAACGCAAGCGGTCTTGATGCATCAACAGCTGTTGCATACATTGACGGTGTTAGTGTTGGCTGTGAATATTCTGACGGTATGATTACTGTTTCCGATGTTGTTCTTACAAACGGTGTTCATACTATCCGTATGGGTATCTGTGATAAGGCAGGCAACTATTCTGAAATCAAGCGTCAGATTACTGTTAATACCGCTGACAAAGGTAATTCAGTTCGTGTCCGTCCTCAGGACAGCAGCCTTATCTATATGCTCAATGATTCGGTATACTGGATTGACGTTGAGGTTGATGCTGTTGAAACTGTAAAGTCTGTTGAAATGAGACTTGACCTTGACAGTATGAACAACTGGGAGCTTGACTATATCGATACTCTTTACGGCTTTGATTGTGACTATCGCTTCGCAACCGCAGCCGATAAGGCTGAGAATATTCTCACGATTAAGTTTTCCCGTAACGGCGATTACCTTTCGGAATCGGGAACTGCAGTTATTGCAAGTCTTCCTGTTCGCATTTGGGAATTTGTTTCGGGTGACGACCACAAACACGCAAATGCTGTAGAAGCATGGAAGTGTAGCTATGTCTGTGCACCTGCACTTTCTGTAGACGTTGATACCGAAATGGGTATTGTTTCCTATCTTGACGGTACAAGCCATACCTTCTCAAGTGCCGATATTCACACTCTCTGTGTTTCCTATACTTACGGTCTGGCAATCAGAGACAAGAATAATGATTACTACAATTCACACAGCTTCCACATACACAACGCAGTTGCAATTGACGATCTTGCAGCAACCTGTACCGAAAGCGGTTACACAGGCAGAACCTGGTGCGCAACCTGTGCATCTCCCGTTGATTGGGGAACCACGGTTCCTGCTGTCGGTCACCATTTTGAATTCATCGGCGGAGTTCTTAAGTGCGGTTGCGGACAGACATTCACCGGTGTTTATACTGACGGCAAGACATATACAGACGGCGTTATTGCATCCGGCTGGGTTGGAGATACCTACTGGGTTGACGGCGTTAAGCTGACAGGTGTTCAGATTGTTGACGGTTATTATTATGATTTTGGTGACAACGGTGTTTGCGTCGGTCAATCCAAGCTTACAGGTTTGTTCTATGATGAAACTGTTTCAGCATGGCGTTATGCTAAGTTCGGCGAGCTTTTAGGCGGTTGGGTCAAGATAGGTGATTATTGGCATTATTTTGACAAAACATCCAAAGTGGCCGTTACCGGTGAATATTACTATTCAAGCCGCGGCATAACTTACATATTTGACGAAACAGGTAAGACCGAAGGAACATGGCAAAAGACAGCAGAAGGTACAAGGTATTGGTACGGTGAGTGGTATTACACCGCAAGAAATGAAGTTCAGAGATGCTTTGTCGTTATTGACGGCAAAACATACAACTTTAACACAGCGGGATTCCTGACTGTAGGTGTTCATCCCTTGTACGATGACTGGGCATCCAATATGAACGACGAAATGTGCGTTTATGAATTCGATGAAAACGGAGCTCTTGTCCGTCAGATTACTGCTCCCGGCCCCATCGTTGCACACGACGGAATGTATCTTATCGAAGAAGACGGACGCGTTCATACCCGTAACGCAAGAATCGTTGAGTTCGACGGAGATGTTTATTTCGTCAACCACAGCGGTAAGTTGACTTGCGACGGCTACAAGGATATTACATCTGCAAACGGCAACGGCATTCTTACTCCCGGAACTTATTACTTCGGTGAAGACGGAAAAATGTTTGTAGGCGGTATCAAAGAAGACAAGGACGGTACTCTTTATTATTATAAGGATGGTCAGCTCGGCACCCGTATTTATAATAATGAACTCGCTGAAATTGACGGAGATATTTATCTTGTCAAGTGGAGCGGTAAGGTTGCTAAAAATGAATTCCGAGATATCACTGTTAATAACAACAACGGTCTTCTTGCTCCCGGCAAATATTACTTCGATGAAACAGGTAAGCTTTATACCGGAACGGGTGTTGTGTGGAACGTAACCGATCAGCTTTATTATTATTGTGTTGACGGAATAATCGGCAGCCGTATTTATAACAGTGAGCTTGCTGAAATCAACGGTGCGATTTATCTTGTTAAGTGGAGCGGTAAGGTTGCTGCAAACGAAAACAGAGATATTACCGCTGCAAAGAGCAACGGACTTCTTTCTCCCGACACATACTACTTCGGCGAAGACGGTAAACTCTTCACAGGTGTTAAGGAAGATGCAGACGGCATACTTTACTATTACAAGGACGGTAAGCTCGGCACCCGTATTTACAACAGTCAGCTTGCTGAAATCAACGGAGATATTTATCTTGTCAAGTGGAGCGGTAAGGTTGCTAAAGATGAAACAAGAATAATTACCGCTTTGAATAGTAACGGTCTTCTTGAAAACGGTTCATATTACTTTGGTGAAGACGGTAAGCTTTTCAATGGCTTTATGAAAGATAATGACGGTATTTTGTATTATTACAAGGATGGTCAGCTCGGCACCCGTATTTATAACAGTGAGGTCGTTGAATTTAACGGAGATATTTATCTGATTAAGTGGAGTGGCAAGGTTGCTGCAAATGAAATCAGAGATATTACCGCTGCAAAGAGCAACGGTCTGTTAGAACCCGGAACCTATTACTTCGGCGAAGACGGAAAATTGCAAAAATAACAAATAAAAGATAACGAAAGTTATTTTGCTGCTCCCTTATCGGGAGCGGTTACCGCACAAAATCAAAGCCTCCACGCGGCGTGCGGCGGGCAACGAAATGCAGTTTCGGCTGATTTGATTGAATGATATTTGTTAAGGAAATATTTGTTTTTTGGAAGTTAGGAAGATATAATGACAAGAAAAACAAAATTAATGCTGAATTCAGTTTCTTCATTGTTTTATCAATTGATAACCATCGTTTGCGGATTCATTCTTCCTCGTTTTTTCTTGATTTACTATGGCTCAGAGGTGAATGGTTTAGTATCATCGATTACGCAATTTTTGGGCTTTATATCTCTGGCAGAATGCGGTGTCGGTGCGGTTGTTCAGTCAACGTTTTACAAGCCGCTTGCTGAAAATGATATGTTGACGGTCAGCAAGATTGCGGTATCATCAGAACGCTTTTTCAGACGGATTGCATATATTCTATTGGCATATGTTGCAGTTCTGATGATTTCATACCCCTTAATAACAATAGATTCTTTTGATTTTCTTTTTACTTTAGTTTTAATATTTGTTATTTCTATCAGTTCCTTTGCCCAGTATTATTTCGGAATGACTTATAAATTGCTTCTGAATGCTGACCAGTTGGGATTTATTCAACATATTATTCATGCGGTTGCACTCATCCTGAATACTGTTATATGTGTTTTGCTTATGAGGCATAGCGCGTCGGTTTGGATTGTCAAGTTAACATCTTCGTTGATCTTTGTAATGCAGCCTGTACTGTTTTCAATAATTGCAAAAAGCAGGTATAAAACAGATCGGAAAATTAAACTGACGGAAGAACCGATTAAACAGAAGTGGAACGGCTTGGCACAGCATATTGCAACTGTTATTTTAGGCAACACCGATACGGTTGTTCTGACACTGCTCTCAACATTAGAAAATGTGTCTGTGTATGCAGTGTATCATTTGGTTGTTAACGGTGTTAAACAGATTGTTGTATCAATGACTAACGGTATGCAGGCGATGTTTGGAAATATGCTTGCAAAAAAAGAAATGCAAGAGATGACACTTGCTTTTGATCGCATTGAATGGTTCATTCACACTTTAGTGACATTTGTGTTCTCTTTAACCGCTGTTTTGATTGTTCCTTTTGTCAGAGTATATACTGCCGATATAACAGATGCCAACTATATCGTTCCTGCGTTTGCAAATATGATTACCCTTGCTCAGGCAGCCTATTGTTTCAGACTGCCGTATAATATTATGGTGCTTGCGGCAGGACATTATAAGCAGACGCAGTGGAGTGCGATTATCGAAGCGGTTATCAATGTTGTTGTTTCGGTTTGGCTGGTATTTCGTTTTGGACTGATCGGCGTTGCAATCGGAACATTTGCTGCAATGGCTTATCGAACTGTTTACTTGGCAAATTATCTGAAGAAAAACATACTTTTTCGCAAATTGCATTATTTCATCAAACATCTGATTGTTGATGTCATTGGTGCAACGCTTATTTTTATTTCAGTGTATTTGATTCCCGGTTTTTATTTGTCAGAGGTAAACAATTATTTTGAGTGGATTGTTCTTGCTGTTAAAGTTGCTTTGATAAGTATCGTTGTTATTGTTCCGCTCAATTGTATTTTTTATAAAAAAGAAATGAAACAATTCCTGATTCATAAAAAAGATAAACCGAAACCTCAGTCAAATTGAGGCTTCGGTTTTGTGTGTGATTTTGATTTAATAAATATTTTTTATGCAAAATAAAAAGCATTTGACCGAGTAATATGCAATGGTCAAATGCTTTGTTTATTATTCCTTTACTTCTTCGTAGAACAAACTGATAACCAGTTCTTTAAGTTTATTATTGTCAGCGTGGAATTCAATGAATTCGTTGCTTTCAACAATTTCACCCTCGGGGGAGATGATATCTTTAATTTCATATTCCGAAAGTCTTTCGGCAGTATCGGATAAAACGGTTATGGAACAATCGGTTACAATATAGTCGGTTATTGCATTATATGCATTAAGAACAAGCTCGTTATCGGATTCATATTCATTTTTGATTTTTTCTGCAAACGCGGCCATATACTGACTTTGTCTGTTCATTCTTGAAAGGTTTGTCTGGTCGCCGACATTTGCTCTGCCTCGTACATAGGTCAGTGCCTGCTCACCTGAAAGAAGAACTTTTTCGCCTTGAATAAGAGCGGGATCAATCTCCGAGAAATCGTCAAGCACTTCAACTTCTACGCCGCCGACAACATCGTTCAGCGCCGCAACAGCATCCATATTCATTGACAGATAATTGTCTATCTCAATCTGATAAAGAAAGTTTGAAACAGCCTTAACAGTATTCTTACAGCTGAGTTCAAGACCGTTACCGTAAGTATATGCAAGTGCAAGCTGACCGGTGGTAGTTCCCGCTTTTTCGCCGGTAATGCCGAGAACGGGGATTTCAGCGATTGTGTCTCGGTTTATCTGAATGACATTGCATATTTTTGTGTTGTTGTCAAAAACAAGCAACGCGATAAAGTCAGCTTTATTTGAATTGTTATATGCTGTACTTTCGTAAACCTTACCTTCACCGTCGGTACCGATAAGAAGTACTGTATCCAGATAATTCTTGGGCTTGTACTTTTTGTTATTATAATATATATTATTCTTTTCTTCAAAAGTTGTCATTGATTCTGAAGAAACATTGCTCGCATCCGCTTTTTCAACCAGATAATCTTCTGCTTTGGACATTCCGATAAACAGAACTGCAAGAACAATTATCACAGTAAAAAGCGCTGCGAGGAGTTTAAAAGTTGAACTTTTCATACCCATCATAGCGCTTCACCTTAATTTTAAATTGTAGGTAGTTTAATTATTTTGCTCTTGCACGTTTCTTTGATGCAACGATCATACAAATTGAGCCGATACCAAAGATGATTGCAAGGCTCCAGAGAGCTGTTGAAGCAAAATCCGATGTTGCAGGTGACTGAACTGCACCGGTGTCTTCTGTAAGGAAGATAATAGGACAGAGCTTGTCAAAAATAACAGTTATTGTACCGTCGGGATTAATTGTGACCGATTCAACGAATTCCCAGCCTGATTCATCAGAACAACGGGTGAGAACCATAAGCTTTTCTTTGAGCTGTGCGCCGATATCAAATTTAATCTGAAGCTTTTTACCGTCCTTGAAGATGTCCTTATAAGCACCGACAAGTGTGATATCAAAGAAATCGCGCACAATCATACCGAGGGGAATAAGGTCGTTAAGCTCTTTAAGACTTCTTGCGCTGAGAATTTCTTTATATGATGTCTGCATATAAACAACGTTAACTCTTTCGTCTGCAACTTCAATTTCCGAATATGCGGTGATGATGATTTCACCGTCGGGTCTTCTTTCCGTTACGATATGAATTCCTTCAATAACTTCATTATTTTCATCAAGAATGAGAGCGTCGAACGAAATGCCGTTGAAATCCTGAGGAACGATTACGGGGTGGTCTTTTGAATCAACGCTGGGTCTGAAATCATCTTCCGCTGCAAATGCAGAAACGCTGAGACCGAACACCATAACAAGTGAAAGAATGAGGGAAATTGCTTTTTTCATTTACATCATCTCCGTATATGTTAATTAATTTATTTCTTCTTCGCAAACAGCCATAACAACATACCTTCTTGAATAATCTGTTTCAAAACAAGTTGAAAGCATAAGAACTCTGTCATCGGGAGTTACGCTGACTGTTTCGTCAAAAACCGAAAGTAAAGAACGGGTGTTATATACTTTTTCAAAGAATTGTTCAAATTCTAACCTATTATTAAAATTATTGTAATATAAAATATGAGAATTGTCAAGCGGCACGGCACAAAAAACACGGTAAACAAGCAGTTTATCGGGAGTATATACCGATATTTTACCGTGTTCTTTAAACGTTTCGGGATTAGTGTAAATTTGCTGAAGTTTACCGAACATTGCACCGGAACTCATATGGTGACCGTAGATAATTGTAACAGGGTCGCTGAAATCGGTTTTGTTGTAGTCTTCAATGAAAAGAGAACCGTTACGGTCATATTTTCCGTAGATATCTCTTCTCAGATAATAAGAGTTGTCGCCCTTATGAAAGAGAACGGGATAGTCAATGTCCGTGCCTTCAATATTTATCCAAGCAAAAATATCCGGTGAGTCATTCTGCAATTTATCAAAGTCAATCGGACTTTGATATTTTATGCTTTCTGTAAATGTTTCGGATGCTTTTGTAGTGTATGTTGCGGCATAATCGGGCAATTCGGTTTTTTTGCCGAAAAAAAGCGCAAGTGAAGTGAATAATACGCAGATTACGGCAAAAATGATTCCGAGCATTGCAAAAGTGTTTCTTTTTTTCATATGAAAAGCTCCTCCAAAGAGGATTTATTTTTTGAAAAAACAAGCTTTTCGTTTGCTGCAATTTTGCTGAGCGGATCCGTTCCGAGTTTTTCGCGAATTACTGCGTAAGCATCTCCGAGGTTTTGCGGGCGTGAAACAGTATTATGACAGTCTGAACCGAGAAGATGGACTTTTTCTTTTGAAAGTAACGAAAGAGCAAGCCTTGCAGTTTTTTTATTAGTGAAAAAACTTGAGTTCATCTGAATCAGAATCGGCAGACCGCTTAGTTTATTAATAATTTTTTTATCGTGAAGAAGCTTTATGTATCTGTCAATATGAGCGATAAGCGGGATAATGCCTTGCTTTTCATATATTGCATTAAGTTCATAAAGCATTCGGTCAGACCATCTGCAAACGGGCATTTCAACCATAAGAAGGGGAGTGCCGTCAATCATTAATTCTTTTAGTTCACGGCAGTCGCTCATTCCTTCGAAAAAACCGACTTCCGCACCCGGAATTATTTCGGGCAGGGATAACTCTTTGACTGAAAAAGTCAGTTTCTGATAGTTATAATTCCTGCGCTGAAGGAATTCGGAGGGACTTTCATCTGAAGCATAAAAATGAGGCGTGGCAACAATGCGGTCAATTCCTTGCGTTTTGGTTAAAGTAAGCATCTCAATTGATTCATTAATGCTTGAACTGCCGTCATCTGTTTTGGGCAGAATATGTGAATGAAAATCAATCATTTTGTACCTTTTTTTCGTAGCTTTCGGGAGTCTTGTAATCACTGCCGTAATGCTTTGTATAATATTTACTGTATTTGCCGTATTTACCGTATTTACCGTATTTGCCGTAGGAACCGCTTCCGTCATCAGCTCCGTTGTAAACAAATCCGATGATGTTGGCCTCAACAAATTCAAGCTGTTGAACAGTATCTTTAAGTGTGTCTGTTCTGCAATAATCCTGACGGACTACAATAATCATTCCGTCTGTGATCTTCGAAACAATAAGCGCATCGGAAACGGCGCAAACAGGAGGAAGGTCGATGAAAATGTAGTCGTAATGCTGTTTAAGAGAATTAAGCAGAGATGACATTCTTTTTGAGCCGAGAAGTTCGGCGGGGTTAGGCGGCAGATTGCCTGCAGGAATAATATCGAAGCCCGCTTCGTGCTTTGAGCAGTTATATCTCTGAAATGTTTCGGTAACTTTATCAAGTCCGACAAGAAGATTTGAAAGACCTGTTCCTTTACTGAGTTCAAGCTTTTTGCTGATTGAAGGGATACGCATATCTGCATCGATAAGAAGCACCCTTTTTCCGTTGAGTGCCATTGTGTAAGCGGTGTTGATGGCAGTAACGCTTTTTCCTTCGCCTCTGAGGGCACTTGTAACTCCTACAACCCGGCAGACGGAATTATCTGCAAACGAAAAAAGAATGTTGGTTCTGAGCCTTTTATATGCTTCGGATGCCGCAAAATTCATATTATCGCAAATTGCAGTTCCGTCAAGTGTATTTCCGGTTTTTAATATAGCTTTATTATTATTTTTCTTGATAAAAGACATAATCTATTCTCCTTTCCTGCAGATTATTTCTCCGAAGAGGAGCTGTATTCAGAAACGTAATAACCGTTGGATTTTGAATTACGCATATTGGGGATGGCGGCCAGAATGGGGTAGGGATAGGACTGGCTGAGATATTGCTCTTCTCTGACGAAAACATCAAACAGGTCGCGCAGAATAATAATTGCAACCGAAATAATAATTCCGATGACCAAACCGAGAAATGTATTTTTTGCATAACTCGGTCCTGAGCGAGAAGTGGGAACAATTGCATAGTCAACAACTCTTACCGAGCTGCCGTCAACAATTTCAGCAATTCTTTTGGGAAGAAGTGTTGCAATTGCATTGGCAATTTTTTCCGACTCAGCAGGATCGGTGCTTGTTACAACAACCTCAAAAATTTCCGTTGAATTAACGGGAGCGGCAGAAATCATATTCTGAAGCTCGATATAATTACGGTCAAGGTCGGCATATTCAATAATTTCATTGAGAGATGTTCTTGCTTTGAGGATAACGATATAAGTGTTAACAAGCTCCTGTGCGGCGCTCAGCGATGAGGTTGAAATATTAAAGCTGGTGTTTCCGACCGAGAAACTGCTGTTATTAACATAAAGCAAGGTTCTTGCCTCATAAGTCGGTTCAATAAAGAAATATGTAAATCCGAGTGTTGCGGCTCCGAAAATGACAGCCGAAAGAACAACTGCCCAGATTTTTTGCAAGACAGTTTTTAAAAGACGGATAATATCTATTTCAATAAATTCTTCTGTTTTTTTCATTTTATCACACCTGCATCTGATTAAATATATTCGACATATATTATATTATAAATAAATATAAAAATCAACAGATATTTTATATATAATACAAAATTTAAAGGGATTTACAAACGACCTGTCATATTGACATATGATAATGAAAAAATGTATAATTTATAAAAAATAAAAATGGGAGTTTGTATGCAAAAGATAATCAGTTTGATATTAAGCTTTATAACAGCTTTGAGTCTTGCGGCAGAAGGGTTGCCTTATTTGTTTGAACCGACGATATGATTATGTCTGATTATGCCGAACTTGCGGACGGTAAAAAAGATGTCAATCAATGCATTATGTGATTAATAACGGAGATTAGAATGACTGAAAAATATATTCGTGACAGACTTCTTGAAATGCAGGATTTGAAATACCGAGATTTTCACGCAGGGCTTATGCCGACGGTTTCAAAAGAACTGATAATCGGAGTGCGTACTCCCGATTTAAGAAAATTTGCTAAAGAAATCTCAAAAACAGCATATGCAGAAAGCTTTATGGATATCCTGCCCCATAAATATTATGAAGAAAACAATCTTCACGCATTTCTTATTGAATCAATCGGCGATTTTGACAGCTGTATTGCACATCTTAACAGATTTCTTCCGTATGTTGATAACTGGGCAACCTGTGATATGATGCGTCCGAAAATTTTTAAAAAGCATTTATCCGAATTGCCGGCGCAAATCAAAATATGGATAAAATCGGATGATACATATACTGTGCGTTTCGCAATCGAAATGCTGATGTGTTTTTATCTTGATGAAAAATTCAGCACTGAATATTCCGATTTGGTTGCTGAAATCCGTTCGGATGAATATTATATCAAAATGATGCAGGCGTGGTATTTCGCGACCGCACTGGCAAAGCAGTATGATGCCGTTATTGCTTATCTCGAACAAAACCGACTTGATACGGATACTCATAATAAAACAATCCGCAAAGCTGTTGAAAGCTATCGCATTTCCAATGAATGTAAAGGATATCTCAGAACACTTAAAAGAATTTAATTGCATTTTGTTGCGTGATATGCTAAATTATTTATTGATGAAAATTATTAGATTGTATAAAGGAGAATAGCCTATGTATTATAAGATTGAAAATGATTTTCTGACTTGTGAAATTGATGATATGGGCGCACAGCTTCATTCACTTGTTCTGAAGGAAAACGGTAAAGAATATATCTGGCAGGGAAATCCCGACATCTGGTACGGTCAGGCACCAGTGCTTTTCCCTGTTATCGGTCAGCTTATTGACGATAAATTCCGCTATAACGGTGTTGAATACACAATGCCGAAGCACGGACTTGCCAGAAAGCTTCTTTTCAAGGTCAAAGAATGCGAAGGTGCAAAGGCAGTTTTCAGCCTTGAAAGCGATGAAAACACCCTCAAAAGCTATCCTTTTGATTTTGAGCTTCTTGTTGCTTTTGAGCTTTGCGGAAAATCGCTTGTCAACACAATGACCGTTATAAACAAGACCAACGGAGATATGTATTTCTCAATCGGCGCACATCCGGGATTCAACTGTAAAATCGGTGATGTTATTGAGTTTGAAGAAGCAGAAACCCTTGAAACCGAGCGTATAGACAGCGATAATCTTCTCATACCCGAAAAGTTCCCCGTTATTGAAAATTCAAAGGAAATAGTGATTACCGAAGATGTTTTCAAGAAGGATGCGCTTATTCTTTCGGGAATCAAGTCAAAGAAGCTTACCATTAAAGGCGAAAATGAAGTTGAATTTACTTTCGGCGATTGCCCCGTACTCGGCATCTGGGCAAAACCCGGTGCACCTTATGTATGCATCGAGCCCTGGTACGGCATCAATGATGACAGAGATGTGAAAGACGATATTTCAAAGAAAAGAGAAATTCAGCATCTTGCAGAAGGCGGAAAGTTTGAGTTTTCCTGGACTGCTGAGATTAAGTAGTTATTAAAATACCTCTGAAATTTTGCTTATGTTTCAGTAACTTTATCGACAGTCAAAGAGCAGAGTCGGAATGACTCTGCTCTTTCTGCATCTGATTTATTTTGCGGGGCAATGATTGGTTGCAACGATGTTTATTCCCGTTCCGAGAATGTTTTCAACAAGGATATCTCCGAGAGCAACGGGAGCTTTGGCTTCCGCTTCATTGATAACTGCCATACATTCCATAATCTTGTCTTTGGGAAGTGCACCTGCCGATTTGCAGGGTACAACATTATATATTCCGCCGTTTACTTTAACGGTTGTAGCAAGACTTCTGACGGGATTTGTGATTTCCGTTCTTGCGTATGCATCACCTCTTTTGCAGGTGTTACCG
This sequence comes from Acutalibacteraceae bacterium, assembly GCA_045535475.1. Classification (GTDB taxonomy): domain Bacteria; phylum Bacillota; class Clostridia; order Oscillospirales; family Acutalibacteraceae; genus CAG-177. The sequence continues at coordinate 59,985 of JAZSLR010000140.1, forward strand.
CTTACGGAAACAATGTCGCCGCTGTCTGCGATTTCAACGGTAACGCCGCAGCCCATAGGGCAGGCTACACAAATGATATTCTTCTGCATAAATCACACCTCCACCGAAATTTCGATTATACCGCCTTCGGCAAATTTCTTGAGCATATCGTTCTTGATAAGCACATCTTCCATTTCGCCGGGAGCAAGGCGGGGCCTCTTGCGGCTGATTATTTCTTCACCGTTATATTTAGCAACGATTTTTGCGTTCTTATACACCTGACCGACTCTGAAATAAAGCTTCACATCGCCGTCATTCTTGATATTAACCTTCTGCGGTACAATATAACGTACGCCGTTGATACCCTTGGTTGTTACATATTCGGCATCCTCTGTTTTGCCGAAAACATATCTTGCGGCGCCTTCGCCTGCGGTCTGGCTTTCGAGGGTAACATAGTCAACAAGGTCGTGAACGTGAAGAACGTTTCCGCAGGCAAAAACACCCTTGTGAGAAGTTTCTCTGTATTCATCAACAACCGCACCGCTTGTCACGGGGTCAAGCTCAATTCCGACAGCTCTTGTAAGCTCGTTTTCGGGAATAAGACCGACCGAAAGAAGGAGAGTGTCGCATTCGATGAATCTTTCACTTCCGGGGATGGGTCTGCGGTTTTCGTCAACATCCGCAATTGTTACACCTTCAACTCTGTCTTTACCGTGGATATCGATAACCGTACAGCTGAGATAAAGAGGAATATCAAAGTCGTCAAGGCACTGAACGATATTACGGGTAAGACCGCTTGAATAAGGCATCAGTTCGCATACGCACTTGACCTCAGCGCCTTCAAGTGTCATACGTCTTGCCATAATAAGACCGATATCGCCCGAGCCGAGGATAACAACTTTCTTGCCGGGCATATAGCCGTCGATGTTAACATATTTCTGCGCTGTACCCGCACTCATAACGCCCGAAGCTCTTGTGCCTGCGATGTTGAGTGCTCCTCTGGGTCTTTCGCGGCAGCCCATTGCAAGGATAATCGCTTTTGCCTGAATTTCAAGCAGACCGTCAGCCTTATTTATTGCGTAAACAACATTGTTTTCAGTGATTTCAAGAGCCATTGTGTCGGTTTTATATTCAATCCTCTGTTCGTCAACAAGCTGAATGAATCTGTCCGCATATTCGGGGCCCGAAAGCTCTTCGCCGAAATAATGGAGTCCGAAGCCCGTATGAATGCACTGCTCGAGAATACCGCCGAGCGTTTCGGCTCTTTCAAGAATAAGTATGCTGTCAACACCGCATTCCTTTGCTTTGAGTGCCGCAGCCATTCCGGCGGGACCGCCGCCGATGACAACTATATCATAATTAAGCATAATCTCCGCCTCCTCACTTTGTTCTTTCGTAAAGAATTTTTGAATTGCCGCCGAATTTGGTGATTTCATTGATTTCAACACCAAGCTCGCGTGCGAGAAGCTCAACAACCTTTGAGCCGCAGAACCCGCCCTGGCATCTGCCCATACCTGCTCTTGTTCTTCTCTTTACGCCGTCAACATCTCTCGCGCCTGCGGGAGCGTTGATTGCATCAAGAATTTCACCCTCTGTTATTGTTTCGCAGCG
>JAZSLR010000060.1:0-4332 GCA_045535475.1 Acutalibacteraceae bacterium
TCAGGGCTTCGGTCTTGAACCACTTATCAAAACCGTGTTCCAGAATCTCTTCTCATTCCTTCCTTTTATTGAAAAAACAAGGAGCATTGACCCCGAATTTTATGAGTATATGATTGACGGCGCATCCGATGCAATCGTTGAAGCATATATGAATAAAGAACCCGGTGAACTCTTTTATTTCGAAACCAAGGGCATCGGAAGAAGCGAGAGAAACAACAACTATATGGACGATGAATACGGCTATATTTTCAACAAGAGATATGATATGGAAGGCTATCAACACATTATCGCCTGCTTCAAATTTGTTCCCGATAATGCCGAATCGGCTCCCACTGTTTTCGCAAATGTCGGCGGTCACCCCACAACAATCAATAGGGAAACAAAGCTTCTTTCGGCTGATTACCCTAACTATATTGAATATAAAATGAATGCCGAGGGTATGAACTTTATGTTCATTCAGGGCGCACAGTCGCCCATTTCGGTTAACGCAGGCGGAGTTGAAAACGAGGAAATTCTCGATGAAATCGCTAAAGAGATTGAAGCCGACCCCGTAGCAAAGGATTATGAGCAGGCAAAGAAACTCGGCTATGAATTTGCAAGAATCATTCTTGAAGCGGAAGAAAACGCAAAACCCGTTGAACCCGTACTCAATGTAAGAATGGAAGAAACCGTAATTCCTCTCGAATACGGACTTATGGAGCTCGGTGCAGTTTCGGGCCTGCTCGGAATGACAACCGTCAGAGATAAATCCGCACCTTCGGGCTACTCGATAGTTTCCGAGGTGGGTTATCTTGAAATCGGCAAGGATATAGTTATGCTTACCGTACCCGGAGAGCTTATTCCTCAGCTTGTATACGGCAATGTGGTTGATAAAACACAGTCATATCTCGGCGAGGATTGGATTCTTGAATATACCGCAGATATCATCGACGAAGGCAAAACCGTTCTTGTAATGGGTCTTTGCAACGATGCAATCGGCTATATCATTCCCGATAACGATTATGCTCCCTTTATTGCAGACTCACTCTGGAACACAGAACTCGGCGAAAAGCTCTTCGGCAAACCGCAAAGACACTATGAAGAAATGCTTTCGGCAGGAAGCAAGGCGGGTTCAACCGTTATTGGTGCACTCAATACAGTTGTTAAAGAATATAACTAATTGAAAAAAGGAGTGGGATTTATGCCGTCAAACAACGATTTACGGTCAAACGCAAAAGCGTTTGAAGAACTCCGCCGCATGCAACAGGAACGGGAAGAAAAATCCGTTGCATCAAAAACTCAGGACCGCAGATATGTTGGAGCAAAAGAATCCGTAGGCTTCATAATCTGGGATGCTGCACAGAGCTTTAATATCAATATCTTTTCAACCCGATTCATAACAAGCATTGTAGGTGTAGACCTTGGTTTGCAGACTGTTGTTAATACTATCAACAGCGTGTGGGATATTGTCAATGATATTTTCTTTGGGGCGGTTATTGACAAAACAAGAACACGTTGGGGTAAGTTCAGACCCTATCTTATGTTTCTTGCAATTCCTGGCTGTGTTCTGACCTGTCTTTATTGGCTTATGCCTCATCTTTTTGAAGGCACAACTCAGACGGATTTTACAAAGCTTGCATTTTATCTGATTCTTACCATTGCCAGAGAAGGTATAACAACCTTCCAGACGATTTCAAGAACAGGTCTTATGTCAACCATAACTCCACATCCGAATGACAGAACAAGGCTTATCACTCTTGCAAACTTTGCGTCGGGATTTTTCGGTGAAAAGCTTCCCGAACAGGCAGTAACCATTCTTATCGATGTTCTCAGAAGTATGTATCTCAATGATTCAGGCAAGCTTGCAAAGGCATACACGAACCTCTTCGTCGGCATGGGTTGTTTTACAACAATTGCCTCAAGCGCATCTTCATTCTGGTTTTTCTATAACTCGAAAGAAAGAGTTATGCAGTCCATAAAAACACCGAGCGTTCTGATGTCGATAAAATCAGTTATCCGCAACAAACCTTTGCTTCTGATAACTCTCTCGGATTTCCTCAGCGGATTTGCAATCAAAGGCAGTGAAGACGATTATTACACCGACGTTCTTCATTTCTCATCAATGACGCTCGTTGCAGGCATCCCTGCCGCACCCATCAGCCCCATGAGTTACGCATGGGTACCATGGATGAGAAGACGTTTTTCGAGCCGTCTGCTTTACATACTTGCAAAAGAAATCGGCAATATTCTTTATATCCCCGTATTCCTTTTTGGCTGTATCGGTATGAAGAAGGATTATTCGGGCGGTATGTATCAGAAAGTTGTTCCCATGGGCATTGCCATGGCACTGTGGGAAATCATCTGGACTCTCTTCTTCGGTCTTAAATCTGTTATCGGAACAGAAATGTATAACGAAGCGATGGACTATTGCGAATGGAAAAACGGCTACCGCACAGAAGCGATGGCTTCCGTTGCCAAGGGTATTGCTGCCAAGGTTTCGTCAAACACAAGTGCTGTTGTCACAACAGCCATCAAAAAGATGATAGGCTATGAAGCGAATGCATTCAGAATGGGCACGGAACAGACGGATAAGGTCAAATTCTTCCTTTTTGCAATGTTTACAATTATCCCTGCCGTAACAGGCTCTCTCGGAATTATTCCTATGCTTTTTTATGATCTCAACAACGACAAAAAAGAAAAGATGTATGCCGAACTTCTTGAAAGACGCAAGCTTATGTCCGATGCGGTTGAAAGCGATAACGAGGATATGCTGAAGCTTGCAACAGAAACACAGATAAACATAGGTAAATAACGGAGAAACAAAATGGAGATAAGATATATAAAACCCGAGGAAGCGACAGATTTTCAAAAGGTTTCCGCTGCATCTTTCATCTGGGAATATAATGCGGAAGAGGACAGCACCGTCAAATCGCCCGTTCTTGCGGCATTCGAAGGCGGAAAGCTGTTTGCGGGAGTCGAGTTGTATGAGTTCAAAACCAATTACTGTGGAAATTTTCTTGATTCCGTTATTGTAAGCGGTGTATGCAGTTTACCCGAATACCGCAGAATGGGCGGCATTCGGGAGATTATGAAAAAAATCGGCGAAACTGCTATTGAAAATGACTGGACATTCGGGTTTCTTCAACCCTTTTCAATTGAATACTACGAAAAATTCGGATATGCAAATCTTAACCGTATGTTTGCAATAAAGGTTCCGTTTGAAAAGCTTAAACATATTCCGCGCAACACCGATGTTGTTCTTTATACAGGCGAACAGTTTGAGGAACTCCGTACACTTCACGAAAAATGTGCCTTCAAAGAAAATCTGATGACTCTTCGTGAGGAGAAAAAGCATTTCTGCGACACGCCTCTCGAAAGCGCCGACTATACGTATATCAGATATGATTCAGACGGAGTTGCAGATGGTTATGTGCGTTTTACCGTCAGCAGACCCAACGACCTTATCGTTGAAGAGCTGTTTGTTCTTTCGGTTGAAGCACTTTACGGCTTAATCGGATTTCTGCGGAATTACGACGGTATAGTTAAGAATCTGATTGTCAGAAAGCAGTATCAGGGCAGTGATTTTGCCTGTGTTGCAGACAGAATTGACGGTGTGACATATGAATACAACGGCGGAGCGGCAGGAAGAATCTATAACCTGCAAAAGCTTCTTGAAAACAATACCTATCCCCAAGAATACGGAAAATTCCGTTTGAGGTGTATTGATGAATTCGAGCAGAACAACGGGATTTTCGACGTTGAATATCAGAACGGGAAAGCAGTTGTCACGCGCAAGCTTCAGGTCGATTACGATATATCTCTCACGGCATCAGCCGCCGCAAGGCTTATGCTTGCGGGTGAAGGACATAATTCACAGACCGCCGCATACATTGAAGGCATCGAAATAAAAGGAGATGCAGATGATTTTTTCAGAGCGTTTCCTTACCGTCACACACGCTTTACTGATAGCAGCTGGTCGATTTAATTACTGTTTCAAAAAGTATAATTTAAGGAGATGCTTAAAATGATAAAAAAATTTATTTGTGCAATTCTTGTCTGCGTTATAGTTTTATCATTATGCGCACTTCCCGTATCTGCCGCTGAAAAGGGATTTTCCGTTGCGGATGCAGTTATAGTATTGTCCGAAAATGCAGGTATCACGGATAGCTATGCCGCAAGTCGTCTTAAATATTATCTTGACGAAATCACAGGCGACGATATTGAAATTGTAAGCGGTGAAACGCAAAAAGAATACAAAATCACATTGCAGGGAATAACGGATGATAACGACGGAAGTTATACCATAACTTCAACCGGAAACGAACTTGTTATTAATGGTTCGGGCAACAAAGG
>JAZSLR010000119.1:0-35816 GCA_045535475.1 Acutalibacteraceae bacterium
CGTGCGTTTGCTTTCTATAACGTAAACATCAACGACTGGTGCGTTGAAAGCGGCGAATTTGACATCCTCGTCGGCGCATCAAGTGCAGATATCAAGCTCACTGCAACAGTAACTGTTGAGGGCACAACCGAAAACATCCCCGACTACTCTGCAGCTGCTCCCCTTTACTACACAGGCGACGTTCAGTCCGTTCCTGCGGACCAGTTTGTTGCAGTTCTCGGCAGAGAGCTTCCCGAAGCAAACTACAACCCTGACAGAAAGCTCGGCATTCAGGACACGTTTGAAAGCTGCAGCCACACAAAGAACGGCGCACGTATGTATAAGCTTATGTCAACAGTTGTTCCTGCAGGCTTTGCACAGGCTATTGCCCTTCAGACTCCGTTCCGTGATTTCATCAGTATGAGTGGCGGCGTAATGAGCGAGGATATGGCAGACGGTCTCGTTAAATGGATCGCCGGCGAAAAGGGCGGCATCCGCAAGATTCTCAAGGGCATTCCCGGCGCAATCGCAGGCATCGGTCCCCTTCTTAAGAACATCTAAACAAAGCTATGGGGCTGTATAAAAACAGCCCCATTCGGATTTGAAAAGGAAAGGCGGAAAAAGAATGAAAGAAAAAAGATTTTCGGTCAAGGTGATAAGCGTTCTGCTTTCGCTGGCGATACTTATTGCTTGCATCCCGATGGCGGTAAATGCAAATACCGCTTCGATACGCTTCGGCGTTGTTACCGACATTCACTACTATGCCGATTCACTCAAAGGCGACAGAGGCGAAGAATGGCGTACATTCGTCAAAAACAAGCATAAGATGTACGACGATTCCAATTCGCTCATTGCCAACGCACTTGACGGCATTATGAGAAACGCCCTTGAAGACGGTGCAACTTATCTTCTCGTCCCCGGCGACCTCACAAAGGACGGCGAGCTTGAAGGCCACAAGGCTCTTGCAGAAAAATTCAGAGCCTTTGAAGAAGAAACCGGAATTCCCGTTTTTGTTGTTCCCGGCAACCACGACATCAACAATACCAATGCCTGCACCTTTGAAAACGGAACAGAGGAAGCTGCAGAGCCTACTTCCCCCGAGCAATTCAGAGAAATCTATGCCGAATTCGGTTATGATGAAGCAGACAGCGTTTTCGTTCCCGAAGAGGGCAAAAAGGGCGGTATGCTTTCATATGCCATCACTCTCGGTGAATACAGACTTATCGCAATCGACAGCTGTATGTACAGCGAGGATAACGGCGCAGAGGGCAACGAGCATATGACTGACGGAAGAATTGCCGACGGTCTGCTTGACTGGGTTATTGAAGAATGTGAAAAAGCAGAGGACAACGGTCTGACGGTTATCGGTTTGCAGCATCATAACCTCGTTCCCCATATGGATATCGAAGAAGCAACCTTCTGGCCCTTCGTTGTTGAGGAGTGGGAAAAGATTTCGGATGCTTATGCCGACGCAGGTATGCATTATATCTTCACCGGTCATCTTCACACAAACGACGTTGTTTCATACGTTTCCGATAACGGAGAAACAATTTATGATATCCTCACTCCCACTCTCACAGGCTTCCCCAACAACTACAGAATCGCCGATTTCACAACCGACGGCAGAAACACAGACCTCGATATGAAGCTGATGGAAATTGACGAGTATCAGAACGTTGTTTCGGATGACGGTGTTGTTTACGAAAAACCGTTCAAATACACATATTCTTTCGGCAGAACCTTCGGTGAGGGCGGCGTAAAAGCCCTTATTATGGACTCGCTTGCTCCGCTGATTACCGATATTTTCGCAGATATTACCGCAGAGGGCGGTCTTGTGAAATATCTCGCATCGGTCGGTCTTGACCTTGAAGCACTCATCACAGATGCACTCGGCACCAACGGTCTTGCTCTCGGTCCCGTTGAAATTCTGACCGTAAGCGGCAACGTTATGGGCTTCCTCAATGACTTCGGCGCACAGATTGATGAAGTCTATGTCAATCAGCCCGAGCTTACAATGGATAAGCTTGAAGCGATTGTTGACAAGCTGCTTGCTTTTAAAGTCAGTGACAAGCCTGCAACCTATAACAAGGAGCTTCTCGGCTTCGAAATCAATGAAGAATACTGCACTCTTGCCGATATAGCGGTTTCGGTAATGCTCAATTTCTATTCGGGCGATGAAGATATCGCTGAAATGCCCTGGATTACCGATGCACTCGAAAGCTTCGACAGCGGCGTTCTTGCTGAGCAGTTCTTCGCTCTTCTTCTTGAAGTCGTAAAGGATGACCTTGTCAAAAACGAAATCCTCGCAAATCTTAATTTCAATCCCGGCGAGCTCTTCCCGAAGGGAACACTTTTCTACGTTTTCGGCGCAATTCTCCAGAGCGGAGTTGAGCTTCTCCTCGGCGGCGACAACAGCTTCCTTAATCTTGTTGAATCCGTGCTTTCAATCCCCTTTGTTCCCGAGGAATACAGCTCGATTGACGCAATCATCGATACACTTCTCGGCGAATATATCACCTTCAGCCAGTATGAAGCCTGGGGCGGCACAATTGCCTGGATGCTCGGCTCTCTCGTAACCGACGGCAACCCCTCTGCAGGCTCAGACAGCAACGTATTTCTTTCATACGACGGCAAGGTTGAGGTAACTGCAACGCAGGATAATTACCGTCTGCCGTCACAGATAGCAGTTTCGCTCGGCGAAGATGCTTCAACCGAAATCAGTATCACTTGGCTGACCAAATACAGCCTTACCGATACGAATATTCAGCTTGCACCCTACAGCGCAAATCCCGACTTCACCGATGAAATCCCCGAGGGAATAACCGTTACCGCAACGTCTGAACCGATAATCAAAACTTATCCCGGTGCAGACCTCGGAATTTTTTCTCTTCTCCCGTTTGAGAAAGAATACACAAAGCACACCGTCAAGCTCAGCGGACTTAAACCGGGTGCAAAATACAGCTACCGTGTAGGCAATGCGGATTACGGCTGGTGGAGCGATGCAGGCGTTATCACAACCGCAGAGGGCGGTGATGATGCGTTCACATTCTTCTATCTCACCGACCCGCAGGCACAGAGGCAGGATCAGTACGAAAGATTCGCAAACATTATCGAAACAGCGGTCAAGACCTATCCCGACGGACGCTTCATCGTTTCCGCAGGCGATCAGGTTGACGCAGGCGAAAACATCAAGCACTGGAGATATCTCCTTAACTCAACTCCCGCACTCCGCAATCTTCCGTTTATGCCCACAACCGGCAATCACGAGGACGAAGGCGCTGTAATCACCGAAAACTTCGTTCTTCCCAATGTCCCCGAGCAGGAGCTTGACACGGGCGTATACTATTCATATGACTATAATGACGTTCATTTCACCGTGCTCAACACCAACGATGACGAGGATGATAAGCTCAGCGACGCACAGATTGACTGGATGAAGAACGACATCAAGTCGAGCGATGCCAAATGGAAGATAGTTGTTCTCCACAAAGCTCCCTATTCCAACGGCTCACACTATGATGACGGCGATGTTGAGGGATTCAGAAAACAGCTCGGCGCACTTCTCCCCTATCTCGGAGTTGACCTCGTTCTTCAGGGTCACGACCACGTTTATCTGAGAACCGATGTCCTCAACGGCAATGTTGTTATGCCGACCAAAGAAGGCACAACAACCTATAACGGTCTTGATTACAATGTGAAATACGACCCGAGAGGAACAATTTATTCAATCTGCGGCACTTCGGGCGTCAAGATTTACCACACCAAGGACGCAGCAGCAACTGATAAAAAATTCCCCAGAGCCGAGTCGATTGTAGACGTTGAAAATTCGATGTTCTCCGCAATCACTGTTGACGGCGGTACGCTTTACTACAATGCATACCAGGTTGACGGCGATGAAGCAGTCAGGGTTGACAGCTTTGCAATCGAAAAAACCGGCGATGCCGTTGAAAAGGATTACGGCTTCGCAAGCGGACTCATCGAGGATTTCCTCGCCGATTTCAGCATCGGCAGTCTTTGGAAGATAGTGAACGCCATAATGGGAATTGTCGAAAGAGTTATGAATCTTATCTGGAGTATAGCATAAACAAAATTAACCCCCTCTGCCGCGGCAGAGGGGGTTTGCTTAATAATTCAGTATGCCGTCTATTGCCAAAAATGCAATTACAATTATTTCAAACACAGCAAATCCTATCAAAACATATTTGATAACCTTTTTTGCAATTGCGCCGTCATCAATCTTTCGGACTTCCGCACCGCATTCCGGGCAGAAACTCATCTTTTCTCCGACCTTTGTGCCGCACGAACCGCATTTGAGGGTCGCCTTTTTTATTCTGACATATATGTAGACGGGCAGACTGTAAAAATTAAAAAGGAGTGCCATAAGCGCCCAAAGACCTGCCTTCATTTTGTGACGGTATGCATCAATAAAAATCACAGCGGCTAAAATCAAAGTTTCCACGATAAAGCAAATCCAGGCAATTCCGCCGCCTATCATTCCGATAAGCATTGCTCCCAATCCTGCCATTCCCGTCCCCCCCCTCGTATCTTTTGGTTTATTTTATCATATGATAGACGAATATTCAACCCATAATCAATTTCAACGAAGCGTAGGTTGTATCTTTTGCAGATATGATTTATAATAGCTGTGCAAAGGAGAATTGCTATGGATAATTATATAACAGGAGCAACAATCAAACGCCTGCGTGAAGCAAGGGGAATAACCCAAACTCAGCTTGCCGCACAGATAGGTGTCAGCAGCAAGGCGGTTTCCAAATGGGAAACGGCAAAAGGACTGCCCGATATTACGCTGATTGAACCGCTTGCAAAGGCTCTGGGAGTTTCGGTTATGGAACTGATGTCGGGCAACACGGTCATAAATAAAAATATTTCATCAAATATTCTGCTCTCAAAATTCTGTGTCTGCCCCGTATGCGGCAATATTATCCGCACAACGGGCAACGCCGTCGTAAGCTGCTGCGGAATCACTCTGCCGCCGCTTGAAGCGGAAGAAATTGACGATGCACACAGGATAACCGTTGAAAAGGTTGAAGATGAGCATTTCATCACCGTCAACCACGAAATGACGAAAACACATTTCATTTCGTTTATCGCTTATCTCACATCGGACAGAGTGCAGTTTGTCAAATTCTACCCCGAGGGCAATGCCGAAACGCGCCTTCAGCTCCGCGGCAGAGGATATCTTTATATTTACTGCAACAAGCACGGACTGATGAAAAAGAAAATATAATTGCAAAAGCCGCCTTGGGCGGCTTTTTTTTATCAGCAATTCAGTCCATCTGTGTTTTGTTTGTGGTAAAGGCTCGTTTTTCCGAAAATAACTCTGGAGATAAATGCCGCGGCTGCCAAAAGAACAAGTCCGTCCGCACCGAAAAGTTCAACCGCAATCACCGCGGAAGCTATCGGGCAATTTGTGACACAGCCAAAGAATGCCGTCATACCGATTGCCGCGCAAAATCTGACAGGCAAGCCGAAAACCGCCGCTAATGCCGCACCGAGAGTTGCTCCGATAAAAAAGGACGGAACAATTTCGCCGCCCTTATAGCCTGCGGAAACGGTTACAACCGTAAAAATAATTTTCAGCAAAAACGCTTCGGGACGGACTATGCCTTTTTCAAAGATTCTCTCTGCAACAAACATTCCGCCGCCGTTATAGTCCGTGCCGAATATCATGTCAGAATAATCACAGCACATCCGCCTGCAAATATCCGCAGAAACGGGTTGCTGAAAGCTTTTTCGGCGAGTTTTTCGCCTCCGTGAAGCATATTGCAAAAATACCTGCAGCCAGCGAAACAACAGATGCAACACCCACAGTTTTAAGCAACACGGCAATACCGAAATCGGGCACAACATCAATATGAAATCTTTCGGGAATCACGCCCATCGCAGTTGAAATAAAATATGCTGATATGCTTGACACAATTGACGGAAATACCGCAAGCGCATTCATTTTTCCGATAACGGCAACCTCAAGTGCAAAAACGCACGCTCCGACCGGTGTTCCGAAAACAGCTGAAAACAAACCCGCCATTCCGCAGACCGTCAGCACAGAATGCACTTTTGCATCCGCCTTTATGAGCTTTGAAACCATCTCAGCCGCACCGCTTCCGAGCTGAAGCGCGGCGCCCTCTTTGCCGGCTGAACCGCCGAAAAGATGCGTTATGACCGTTGATGCAAAAATAACGGGCATCAGCAAAACGGGAGTTTCGGAATCCCCTATTGCAGATTCAAGTGCTCTGTCGGTGCCGAGGCCTTCTGTTTTTGTCAGCTTATACAGTGCAACAGATGCAAGTCCCCCGAACGGCAGAAGAAAAACAAGCCATTCGTTTTCCGCCCTCAATGCGGTCACAAAGCTTATGCTTCGTGCAAAAGCTCCGCCGACAGCGCCGCAGATTGCACCTACCGCAACTGCAGAAATTATCAGAACTGCCCATCTGAAAATCAGAGCAATTCCTTCTGATATCTTTTCTTTTTTATTCACCGAAAAAATCATTATGACTCCTGAACACAACAAAATATAACCGGATTATATCACACTAAAAGCCAAACTGCAATATATAATGAAAATCAAAATTCCCGTACTGCTTGATGTTTGCCTGCGCCTATGCTATACTTGAAGCATAACATCCCCGAAACGGAGGTAAAGATATGAAATACGATATAGCTGCTTTTATATGGCCGTCATATACGGGCGATGAACCGCGCACCCGCATTTTCTGGCCTGAAGGCTACGGCGAATGGCAGACCGTCAAGGCAATGACCGACAAAGGCTACGATGGATGCCGATGGCCGAGAATCCCGACCTGGGGTTATGTCAACGAAGCCGACAGTCGTGTTATGGAAATGCAGATTGACTGCGCCGTATCCCACGGTGTAAACGTATTTATATACGATTGGTATTGGTATGATAACCGTCCGTTTCTCGAAAACTGTCTTAACGACGGCTTCCTTAAGGCGCGCAACAACACGGCTATGAAATTTATGCTTATGTGGGCGAATCACGATGCAACCCACCTCTGGGACAAGCGCAATTCCGACAACGACCTTTCAACCGTTATCTGGAGCGGCATTGTTACTCCTGAAATTTTTTCAAACATATGCGACAGAACAATTGAAAAATATTTCAGCCGCGAAAATTATTATATGATTGACGGCTGCCCCGTTTATATGATTTTTGAGATTGACAATTTCATCCGTTCATTCGGTACAACTCAGGAATGCAAAAAAGGCATTGAAGAGTTCCGCAGAAAAACAGTCGAAGCGGGCTTTAACGGCTTGCATTTTCAGCTTGTTCATTGGGACGGTCGCGTTTATAACTGGTTGAGTGATGAAGATGAGTGCAAAGGGATGAATTCATTTGAACTTTACGATTATCTCGGCATCGACTCAGTAACAAGCTATAACTGGGGATGCTCGGTGAGATTTGACGGAGATTATACCGATGTCACCGCCGATTACACCTCAAAACTTGCAAGTGAATCAGAGAAACTCAATATCCCCTTTTATCCCAACATTTCGGTTGGCTGGGATAACAACGTAAGATTTAACGGATTTGTTCCCGGAGTAGTCAAAAACAACACACCCGAAAACTTCAAAGCAGCCTGCCAAAAAGCAAAAGCATTTGCCGACGATTCAAGGAACAAAGGCATTATGAAGGCTCCGTTTATCACCGTAAACAGCTGGAATGAGTGGACGGAAACAAGCTATCTCCAACCCGACGACCTCTACGGCTACGGCTACCTTGAAGCAATAAAAGATGTTTTTAAAGACTGATTTACAGAAACGGAGCTTTCGCTATGCTTGATTTATTCAGATTTTTATTCAGATGCTTTGTCGCTCTGTCGATAACATTTTCTTCATTGTTCTCCCCTGCGGTTATCGCACCGCCGAGCGAGGGCTTGGATTTCGACGTGCTCGAATACCCCAAGGAAGCAGTAAAAACACTTGAGGAATGGGGAGTTACAGAGGAAGAGCTCAAATCCCGTGCCGATGCGGACAAGGAGCTTTACATAGGCTCTCAGGGATATGATGATGTTAACGGTGTCGTTATTTCGCCCTATTACACGGCAAAAATCAGCGATAAGGATATTCCTGTTTATGCTGCAACCGTTTTTCTCGGCGAAACACAGTACGGTGAATTGCACTCATTTTCGGAAGTATATCTTGATGAGGGCGAAGAGTTTTCGTTCAACATTGAACTTCACTCGAAAGATTTCAGAATAAAGAATGCGATTTGCTTACCCGAAAAGCTCGGTGTCGGAGCAAAATGCTCGGGCGGAGTTATGACGGCAAGCATTAACGATTTCGGCATTTACACCTTCCTTTTCAACTCCGCTTCGCAGAAATGCGCCTACACGCTTTTTGTAAGGGAAAGGGTTGACGAGGAAGCGGAAATCAAAGCATATCAGGAGCAGTACGGTGAAGAAAACGTTATTGTTGTTGAAAGCGGACTGCTTAAAATCCCCTATGCCTGCTTTTCGCAGAACGACACGGTTGTTTATCTCAGGCAGGGCGCATATGTTCTTGCCGAGCATATGTACGATATTATGAGCGAAGAGGATGAATTGCGTTATGCCGACCCCGATGCGGTTTACCTTAATGCCTTCGGTCTGACAAGACACCCGTTCATAAACTTTTATAACTGCAATAACATAAAGTTTGTCGGCAGAGGTGTAATGGATTTATCTCACCTTGACCGCCGAGAGCGCAGGGGCGTGGTTTTCACACAGTGCAGTAACATTGAGGTAAGAGGCATCAAAATTGTCAATTCTCCCGAATGGTCGTTCATCAGCTATCGTTGCCAGAACTTAAGCATCAAGGATGTTGACATCTTCGGCTACAGACAGAATTCCGATGCCTTCGCAATCTGCAACACGCAGGGCGGACTGATTGAAAGATGCTTTGCACGAAGCGGCGACGACCTTTTTGATGTCAAGGCACTCGGTGCACCCGAGCCCTCCGCAAGTGAAAACATAACCTTTACGGACTGTGTCGCCTGGGGCGGCAAAGCAAGGTGCTACGGCATACACGGCGAGGTCAACAGACCCATACGCAACATCACTTTCAAAGACAGCGCGGTAATCTGCCGCGATGCAACCTGGAATAACAACAGAATCGCATCGCTTGCGGTTATAATCGAGCTGGCGGAAGGCAGTATTGACGGAGTAACCTTTGACAACATTGAGATTTTCCGTGATGACGGACGTGCAATGGCGTGCGTGGTGTTCACGGAAGAAATCGGAGATATGGAAACTGTTCCCATCAATAATTTCACCGCAGATAACATTGTGTTTAAAAATATAACCTACAATGCGGCGATGAAATCAAAATTCTCTGCAGCAAACGAAACCAACACAATGAACGTCACCGTGGAAAACGCGAAATTTCAAAACTTCTCCTCGGATAAAAACTGCAGACTGATGTTTGAAACCGACGAATTCGCAAACGTGACGTTTAAATAAACAAACAACAATCATTTAAAATCGAAGGACCCTTCGCTCTGCACATAACTTCCTCATTATTAATAAAATATCCTACAAACGTTAAAATTGAATTCATACGGAATTAATATTTTCGGGGTATTATTCAGATGTACCGAGCGGGAGCCGCAACCCGTGAAGTACTGCTCATTTTGAGTACGCAATACCCCTCCTCAATTCAACCCCATGCAGAAAAAGGTGCTTCCTCAGCACCTTTTTCTTGCGTTTGTCTAAATTTTGTTTTTGACAAACGCAAAGGCTGTTGAGAAAGGAAGCTGAATGGCGTTTTATTCGACCGAAGGCGTACAAAGGTACGTCGATGGGAGAAAAAACGTCAAATAAACGAAAATATTATTATCAATCCTCTGTCATTTTCTTGCAAAAATGCTACCTCCTTTCAAAAGGAGGCTACTGTGAGTTGAAACATTCTCTTTTCGTTTATGTTTCAGCGACTTTATCGACAGTCAAAAGAAAAAGGTGCTTCCTCAGCACCTTTTTCTTGCTTTTATATAAAATTTATTGAAACCTCGTAATCTCAACGATGACTCTGCCCTTTTTTGAAACGCACGAGCAGTCATTTACGATTATCCTGCCCTTTCGCCTGAAGACGACCTTATCGCCTTCGGCGATTTTTTTATCGGGCTTTGTGCATTCAACGTCATTGACATAAACAACTCCGCTTTCAATCGCGTCAGCCGCATCGCCCCTTGAAAGGCGAAAAGCATTCTTCACAATGCTGTCAAGCCGCATCGATGACACGGTAAAGCTGTCGGGGATTCCGACCGCCTTCGCACCCTCTCTCGCTTCCGAGGGATGGATTATTTTTGCCCTGAGCGTGCCTCTGCCCGCTTTTCCGAGATTTTCGGCAACAAACGGTGCAATCTTTGCAAGCACAGCCATTCTGCATCCGCTTTCGCTCACGATGATATCGCCCGTCATTTCGCGCTTGATTCCGAGACCCATAAGCGCGCCGAGATAATCTCTGTGACCGAGTACGGGCGAAAATTTATCCTTTTCGATTTCGATAACCGCAATCGGGTCGTCATCGGGATAACTGTTGAAATAATCAACGGGGTCCTCGGTTATATATTCGGGCAGAAACAACGCTATATTCCTCTCGGCATCGCTGAATCCGCCGTAGAAAAACATCCTCGTATCACCAAAAGTTTTTTTCATTCCCTTAACAACAGAGCGCTCGTGCATATCAAGGAAAGCGGTGTTGGTAATCATTGAATTTTCGCTGCTTTGCCTTGCTTTATCCTCAACCGAGGCAAGCAGAATTTTTTCGTCAGGAGTCATTTTTACCTCTCAAAAAAGCCGCCGGATTCATTGAAATCCGACGGCACAGCATTAAAGAATAACCGAAACAAATATTGCCAGAACGGCAAAAATTTGTACAAAGGGCAGAATCAAAGGCCACAAAGGCATCATATACAGTGCAGAAAGTGTACCGCCGACAACCTTGATTGCCATTGTGCTTTCCGCCTCAGAGATATTCTGCCAGCAAAAACTGATGTCCCTGCCCTCTGAGTAATATTCATCAAGACCGATTTTGTCCTTGTTCTTGCTTGCCTTGAAGCCGCATTCCTTAAGACCGTCGGCAACAATGCCTGCCATCTTTTCGTCCTTGAAGGTTATTCTGCCCGTCAGACGAAGCTCGTCGGCAGGCTCCTCAATTCTGAGATGCCCGTTTTTAAAGCCGGTGCACCACCAATACTTATCGTATTCCCTGGTGAATTCACGGGTCCACGTGCCGTTAAGCTCCTCGTGCCAGAGAGTCATTTCCATATCAAGCCAGTCCTCTTCGGCAGGACAGTTGAAGAAGGTCCATTCGTTCACACCGTCATCAACGTGGTCTCTGTTATAGATTCCGATTTCACCGCCGTAGAAAATCAATCCGTACTGACCCTTCCACATCTGAAGCATCCAGTCCTTATCTTCGTAGGTGAAGAAGATTCTGATATAGTCATATTCAAGCAGAAGATATGGCGAAGCAATGTCATAAATCTTTCCGAAGCCGAAATTATACTGCCACGCTTCCTTGTCGTTTGTGTAATAATAATCATCAATATAGCTGTACTGATAGCTCAGAATCTGCTGCTTTTCAAGCAAATCCCTGAGGAAATTTTTTCTTGCAACAACATTGATTACATATTCTCCACGGAGAGTTTCGCCGCCGATAACCGCAGTCGCAGTTATTGTTGCAGAGCCTACCGCAACGCCCCTGACAGTACCTTTTCGGTCAACAACGGCAACCGAAGCATCCGAGGTTGACCAAGTTATTCCTGGCTGAGCGGAAACGTTTGTTACCGTTGCGGTCATCTGAATTTTCTTTCCGACCGAAACCGTCAGACTCTCGCTCGAAAGCACAAGAGCGTGGGTAACACCGCCCTCTGGTTTGGGGTCAGTCGGTGTTGCAGCGACCGCCGACGCAAAAGATGAAAAAACAAACATCAAAACAAAAAACAAAGCAATTGTTTTCAATAATGTTTTCTTCAATTCTCTTCCTCCAATTATATTTATATGGAAATATTACCATATCACGGCGCGAAAAATCAAGTGTATTTTCTCGAAAAAAAACAAGCACACGATCATCGCGTTATCGGTTGAAAAACAGAATAATATATGTTATACTTTAATATTAATATGACTGTTTCGGAGGATTTTTCGTGGAACTCAAGAAAAATGACAGAATACCTCTTAAAATAGAATCCTGCTCTTCGAGCGGAAGCGGAGTCGGCAAGCACAACGGAATGGCGATTTTTGTGCCTGCAACGGCTGTAGGTGACGAAATTACGGCTCATATTCTCAAGGTAAAAAAAAACTACGCATTCGCAAAGGTTGAAAGCATTGTTAATCCGTCAGCTGACAGAATAACGCCCGAATGCCCCGTTTACCTCAAGTGCGGCGGCTGTGTTTTTTCTCATATGACATATGATGCGGAAAAAGAGATAAAATCAAATCACGTCAAGGAGTGTTTCAGACGCATCGGCGGCGTTGACCCCAAATTCGAGCCGATAATCGGCGGAGAAACCGACAAACGCTACCGCAACAAAGCGCAGTATCCCGTTGCATACGATAACGGTGAAATAAAAACAGGCTTTTATTCGCCCCACAGCCACAGAGTTATCCATTGCCCCGACTGCCTTCTTCAGCCATCCGAATTTGAAGGAATACTCGGAGTTTTTTCGGACTATGTGAAAAAAAACAATGTCAGCATCTATGACGAAACCACTCACAGAGGCCTGCTTCGCCATATTTATATCAGAAAAGGCAGCGCAAGCGGAGAAATAATGGTCTGCGCCGTCATCAACGGCAACCGACTGCCCGATGAAAATGCTCTTGTTGAAAATCTTCTCGGCAAAGAAAAGAATATAAAAAGTATCATTATCAATTCAAATACGAAGGATACAAACGTCATCCTCGGCGAAAAATGCCGTACCCTTTGGGGCAGTGATTATATAACCGATATCCTCTGTGGTCTGAAATTCAGAATATCCCCACTGTCGTTTTATCAGGTTAACCGCAATCAGGCTGAAAGACTTTATGCAAAAGCCGCAGAGTATGCAGGTCTGACGGGCAACGAAACCGTTATGGACTTATATTGCGGCGCAGGCACAATCGGTCTTTCAATGGCAAAAAAAGCGAAAGAAATCATAGGCGTTGAGATTGTTCCCGAAGCGATTGAGGATGCAAAAATCAATGCAGAACTTAACGGAATAAAGAATGCACGTTTCATTTGCGGCGATGCTGCGCAGGCGGCTGAAATGCTGAAAACGGAAGGAATCCGACCCGATGTCATCATCCTTGACCCGCCCCGGAAAGGCTGCAGCCCCGAGATGGTGAAATCGGCAGCAGACTTCTGCCCCGAAAGAATAGTCTATGTTTCGTGCGACCCCGCAACGCTCGCAAGGGATTGCGGACTATTCAAAGATCTCGGCTATACCGCCGTCAAAGCAACTCCCGTCGATATGTTCCCGAGAACAGGACACGTCGAGACGGTAGCGCTTTTGGTGCGAAAAATATAATAACTAGGAGAGAAAAATATGCCAAACGGAATGACACGCAGAGAGCGTGAGATAACGGACATCAACGAAATAATCAGAATTCTCGATACCTCAAAGGTGCTTCATCTCGGACTTGTTGACGGCGACGAGCCTTACGTTGTGCCGATGAATTACGGTTATGTTATGGATAACGGCAAGCTGACCGTCTATCTTCACGGCGCAAAAAGAGGCAGAAAAATCGACGTTATGCAGGCAAATCCCAAGGTCTTTTTCGAGGCGGAATGCGGCATACAGCCGTTCGAGGGCGATATTGCCTGCCGTTACGGAATAACCTACTCTTCGATTATGGGCAAAGGCATTGCAACAATAGTTGAGGACGTTGAGGAAAAGAAAAAGGGGCTCTCCTGTCTTATGAAAACTCAGACGGGCAAGGACTTTGAATTTGAGGATAAAATGGTTGCGTTTGTCAGCGTTATCCGCATAGACGTTTCTGAATATACCGCAAAATACAGACCGATGCCAAAATAAATATATAATGTATTATTGACATATCGGCAAATTTTTGGTTAAATAGTATTATATTGAACAGGAGGTTTCTGATATGAAAACTTTCAGAAAAACATTAAGCATTATCCTGAATGTGCTTCTTATTGCACAGCTCGGAATCTGCGCTTTTGCAAGCTCAGATTACACAATCGTCAACCCCTATAAGGATGTCATCTGGAGCGGCGACAATGCCTGGGGCGCATACAAAGGCACTCTCCATTCGCACACAACCTACAGCGACGCTGACGACACTCTTCCCGTTATGGTCAAGGAAGCATATAATCAGGACTATGATTTCCTCGCAATTTCCGACCACGGCATAACCGGCGTTGACTGGAACAAAGCTCCCGAAATCCAGCCCCTTTATCTCTATCAGTATATCATCGACAACCCCTTTGAGCATCTCACCGATGAAGAATATGAGCAGATTAAAGCAGGCACATATCCCCTTTATGACGGAACAATCCGCAACAAAAAGATGGTTCCCGTTCTCGGCGCAAATGAATTCAACAACTATTCACTCACAAAGAATCACGTTAACGGCTTTTTCCTTAAAGGCAACACAGGAAGCGGTTTCTTCGGCCTTGAAAATGAATACGGCTTTGAGCGAGCAATAAAATTCATCGATGAAAACGGCGGTCTTTCACATATTGACCATCCCGGCGACTGGCTCGACAGCAACTCAAACCCCGATGTTGTAAACGACCCCGCAAACATCAAATTCTTCGGCGACCTTATCCTCAAGTATGATTCCTGCCTCGGCATCGAAACTCTCAACGAGAGAAACGGCACAACAGGCTACGACAGAATTCTCTGGGATAACCTTCTTATGTACTGCCTCCCCTACGGCAAGAACGTTATGGGATACAGCAACACCGACGCTCACCACACAGGCACGGTTGATACATCGTTTATGTATTTTATGATGGAAGAAAACAATGTTGAAAACATCAAGGAAACTATGCAGAACGGTGCGTTCTTCAGCATCACAAAGATGCTCCGTCCGAACGATAAAATCGGTCCTTCCGCAGAAATCGACGTTGCAAACGAAGGCATTCCCGAACCTATGTTCACAAGCATCAGCGTTGACGGACATAAGGTTACCGTTACCGCAAAAGACAGCACAACCCTTCAGTGGATTGCAAACGGCAATGTTATTTTCACATCAGAAATCGGCGCTCAGCCCGTAACAATCGACCTCGACACAATTAAAGGCGCAGAAGATTTTCAGTATATCCGTGCAGAGCTCTTCGGCGAAGGCGGTCTTTGCCACAGCCAGGCATTCGCAATTGACGACGGAAGCGAGCCTCTCACATTTGAAGCAGAAGAAGTTTCTTTCATTGATAAGATTATCTCATTTTTCAAAGGAACAATAATCTGGTCAATTATCGGCGAAATCGTTAAAGCAATCGGATAATAATTTAAGGGTGTGCTTCGGCATACCCTTTCTTATTCAATTAGTAATGCGTAATTAAGTGGCTCAACCGTTGGTTAATACGTTAAAAACAACCATTGGTTTACCTGTTTCAACCTCTCGTTTGTTGACTCAACCGAATGATTTTGCCAAAATGAAATCGGCAGCTGCAGTCAAAATCACAATTTGAAGGAGAGCGAAATATGAATCTCGGAAACAATATTTACGAAAGAAGAAAAGCAATGGGTATGACTCAGGATGACCTTGCCGCAAAACTCGGAGTATCTCCTCAGGCGGTATCAAAATGGGAAAACAATCTGTCCTGCCCGGACATTTCATTATTGCCCGAAATCTCAAAAATTTTCGGGGTGAGCGTTGATGAATTGCTGAAGGATGAACTCTCAGAGGTCAACACCGAACCCAATAAAGAAGATGAGCCGTTTGCCGAACCCGAACCGGCATATGAAGAACCTGTTTTTACAGGCAAGAAAGCAACCACTCTTCTTATTACAACCGAGCGAAACGGAAAAACATCAAAGGTCAGATTCCCCCTCGGAATAGTGCGTTTCGGTCTTAATTTGGGCAGCATTTTCGGCGGTATTACCGGCGAGCAAGCAGGTATAATTGAAAACGCCGTAAGAACGGGACTTTCGGGTGAAATTCTCTCCGTTGACGGTGAAAACGGCGAAAAGGTTACAATCAGTATTATATAAATTTAAAAAAACACTTGATATTTTTAATATTATGTGTTAAAATACGAACAGTAGGATTATGAAACAAGAGAGTGGGGCGACCCGCTCTTTTGTTTGTGTAAAAATCATTTTTCATAAAAAGAAATATAAAGGAGAACTGACCTATGGCTAAAGGAAAGGGCGGCAACACCGTAGCCGCTGTGTGGGAAATCGCAGAGCCTATTGCTCAGCAGCTCGGGCTTGAAATCTGGGATATCCGCTTTGTCAAGGAAGGCACAGACTGGTTTCTGCGCATAATAATCGATAAGGACGGCGGCGTCGGCATCACCGACTGCGAAAATATGAGCCGTGCAATCGACAAGCCTCTTGACGAGGCTGACCCCATCGAGCAGAGCTACTGCCTCGAGGTTTCCTCACCCGGGCTTGAAAGAGATTTAACAAGAGAAACCCATTTTGAAGCCTGCAAGGGTGAAAAAATAAAGGTCAAGATGATAAGAGCCGTTGAGGGCGTCCGCGAATTCTCGGGTATTCTTGAGGATTTTGACGGAAAGCTCATCACTCTCCGCCTTGAGGACGGCAACGCAATGTGCTTTGAAAAG
Organism: Acutalibacteraceae bacterium; assembly: GCA_045535475.1. GTDB lineage: Bacteria > Bacillota > Clostridia > Oscillospirales > Acutalibacteraceae > CAG-177. The sequence goes on from JAZSLR010000119.1 coordinate 16,735, forward strand.
AAAGAAACAAGCTATATAAAACTCGATGACTTTGACATATAATTGAAAGGAAGTATTTGGAAAAATGAATAACAGCGAATTTTTTGAGGCAGTCAGACTCCTCAGCAAGGAAAAGAAAATTTCAGAGGAAGGTCTGCTTGAGGGAATCCAGAGAGCAATCGTAACAGCAGTTAAAAGAGACTATAATAATAAGGATATCGTATTCTGCGAAATCGACCGTGAAAACGCAAATATCAGAGTTTTTGTACGCAAAAATGTCGTTACCGAAATTCTTGATCCCGATGAGGATATGACCGTTGATCAGGCAAAGAGATTCAAGAAGAATGCTCTTGCAGGTGACATCATCGAAATCGAGCTTGAAACCAAGGAAGTCAGCCGTATTGCCGCTGAAAAGGGCAAGCATAGTCTCCGCCAGGCAATCAGAGAGGCTGAGCACGGTCAGATGAAGGAAGAATTCCAGAGCAAGAATCAGGAAATCGTTACCGCTAAAATCACAAAGATTGACCCCGTTACTCTTGATGCATTCGTTGAAATCGGAAAGCTCACCGAAAAGCTTCTCAGAAGCGAGCAGCTTCCCACCGACAATTTCTCCGAGGGCGATCTTGTTAAAGTTTTCGTTGCAGATATCAGGGATGCAACAAGGGGTCCCAAGGCAACTATTTCAAGAACCCATCCCGGCCTTGTAAGACGTCTGCTTGAAAGCGAAGTTCCCGAAATCTTCGACGGCACGGTTGAAATCAAGTCTGTTTCCCGTGAGGCAGGCTCAAGAAGCAAGATTGCGGTTTACAGCGCAGACGAAAATGTTGACCCCGTAGGTGCCTGCATCGGTCAGAGAGGCGCAAGAATCAACAAGATTGTTGACCAGCTCGGCGGCGAAAAGCTCGATGTTGTCCGTTACAGCGAAAACCCCGCAGAATATGTTGCGGCAGCACTTGCTCCGGCAGATGTTATTTCCGTAACGGTTGAAAACGAAGAGGAGCGCTCCTGCAAGGTTATCGTTCCCAACAGTCAGCTTTCGCTCGCAATCGGCAACAAGGGTCAGAATGCCCGCCTTGCCGCAAAGCTCACAGGCTGGAAAATCGACATCAATCCCGAAACAGAAGAACCTGTTATCAATTTTGATGAATAATATCAAAAATATTTTTTAAGAGGTAGAACCTATGCAAACACGTCGGATTCCAATGAGAAAATGCACGGGATGCAATGAAATGAAACCTAAAAAAGAGCTTGTAAGGGTTGTCAGAAGCCCCGAGGGCGAAATATCGCTTGATTTGACGGGTAAGAAGCCCGGCAGAGGTGCATATGTATGCCGTGACGCCGCCTGCCTTGCAAAGGCAAGAAAGGCAAAAAGGCTCGAAAAAGCATTTTCCTGCGAGATTCCCGACGGAGTCTACGAGAGAATGGAGGAAGAGCTTAAAAATGACGGATAATCCGAAGCTCCTCTCTCTTCTCGGTATGTGCCGCAGGGCAGGTAAGCTCAGCTGCGGTCACGATGCGGCAATCGGTTCAATCAGAAGCAAAAGCGCAAAGCTTTGCCTGCTGAGCAGCGATTCTTCTCAGCGGCTGAGGAAAGAGATTGAGCGTGAAACAGCTTTCGAAGGGCGCAATATTCCCGTCGGAACACTGTTCTCAACGATAGATGAAATAGGTTGGGCAACGGGTCTTAAATCCGCAGTGCTCACAGTCAATGACGAAGGCTTTGCAAAAACAATGCTTGGACTTCTGAACACAACAGGGGAGGTTAATCTATGATAAATAAATACAGAGTACACGAAGTTGCCAAAGACTTTGATATCAAAAGCAACATAGTTGTTGATTTGCTCACAAAGCATTTCGACGGTCAGAAAAAGCATATGACAGTCCTCGAAGAGGATGAGCTTGACCTTATATTTGAAACATTCACAAAGGAAAATGAGGTAGCAGACCTCAACGAATATTTCGAGTTTATGCCCACTGCAAAGAAGGCAAAGGAAAAGAAGGAAGAGGTTGCCGAAGCCGCTCCCGAAGCTCCTGAAGAGAAGAAGGCTGAACCCGAAGTAAAGGCGGAAAAGCCCGAAAAGAAAGCTGAAAAGAAGGCAGAGGAAAAGAAACCTGCTCCCGCCGAAAAGAAAGAGCAGAAGCAGGAAAAGAAGCCCGAAAAGAAGCCTGAGCAGAAGAATGCTCAGCCTGCAAAGCCCGGCAAGCTTCCTCCGATGCCCCAGAAAAAGCAGCCTAAGCCCGAAGAGGTCAAAGAAAATAAGCCTATGCAGTCCAGAACAAAGGGCGAAATGCGTACCATCGACACCCGTGCCGATAACGTTGACCTCGAAAAATATAACGAGAGATATGAGAATATCGCTCCCGAAAACAAAACAAAGCAGCACGAGGGCGCAGTTAAGAAGCAGAAGCTCAAGCAGAAGAGCCAGCAGTACAGAAAGCAGGGCGGTATGCGCTCCTCAAGACGCGAAACCGAAGCTGAAAGACTTAAGAGAATTGCCGCAGAAAGAGCAAAGAAGCCTCAAATGCTTCTCAAGCTTCCCGAAGAAATCACCGTCGGCGAGCTTGCCGCAATGCTCAAGATGACCGCAGCAGAGGTTATCAAGAAGCTCTTCACCCTCGGTCAGATGGCAACCGTAAATGAAGTGCTCGACTACGAAACCGCCGCAATCGTTGCGGAAGAACTCGGCGCAAAGGTTGAGAAAGAAGTTGTTATCACCATCGAAGACAGAATCATCGACGACCACGTTGACGACGAGAGCGAGCTTATCGCAAGAGACCCCGTTGTTGTTGTTATGGGTCACGTTGACCACGGTAAGACATCACTTCTTGACGCAATCAGAAACACATCTGTTACCGCAACCGAAGCAGGCGGTATTACTCAGCATATCGGTGCTTACAGAGTTGACCTCAACGGTCAGAAGATAACATTCCTTGACACACCCGGCCACGCCGCATTCACATCGATGCGTCTGAGAGGTGCAATGGCAACGGATATTGCTATCCTTGTTGTTGCCGCAGACGACGGCATTATGCCGCAGACAATCGAGGCTATCAACCACGCAAAGGCTGCAGGTGTTCAGATTATCGTTGCCATCAACAAGATGGATAAACCCGCCGCTAACCCCGACAGAGTTCTTCAGCAGCTCACAGAGCACGAGCTTGTTCCCGAAGAATGGGGCGGCGAAACAATCTGCGTTCCCGTTTCGGCACACACAAGAATGGGTATCGATTCACTTCTTGAATCAGTCCTTCTCGTTGCTGAAATGCAGGAGCTCAAGGCTAACCCCAACCGCTCGGCAAAGGGCGTTGTTATTGAAGCAAAGCTCGACAAGGGCAGAGGCCCCGTTTCAACCCTTCTTGTTCAGAACGGTACTCTCAAATCGGGCGACATCATCGTTGCAGGTACATCAGTCGGCCGTGTAAGAGTTATGATTGACGACAAAGGCAGAAAGGTCAGCGAAGCAGGTCCTTCGGTTCCCGTTGAGATTATGGGTCTTGCAGAAGTTCCCCAGGCAGGCGACGGCTTTGACGCCGTTAACGACGAACGCCTTGCAAGAGAGCTTGTTGAGCAGAGAAAGAACAAGGCTAAGGAAGAGCAGTTCAAGGAATTCCAGAAGGTTACTCTCGATAACCTCTTCGCTTCAATTCAGGAAGGTCAGCTCAAAGACCTCAATATCATCATCAAGGCGGACGTTCAGGGCTCAGCAGAAGCTGTTAAGCAGAACCTCACCAAGCTTTCCAACGAAGAAGTCCGTGTAAAGGTTATCCACAGCGGCGTAGGTGCAATCGTCGAAAGCGACGTTATGCTTGCAAACGCTTCAAACGCTATCATCGTCGGCTTCAACGTAAGACCCGACAACGTTGCTTCCGAAATCGCAGAGCGCGACCGCGTTGAAGTAAGAACTTACAGAGTTATTTACGAATGCATCGAAGAAGTTGAAGCAGCTATCAAGGGTATGCTCGCTCCCAAATTCAGAGATGTTGATATCGGTAAGGCAGAAGTACGTCAGGTTGTCAAGATTTCATCAGTCGGCAACATCGCAGGCTGCCACGTTATCAACGGCAAAATCACCAGAGGTGCAAAAATCCGTGTTGTCCGCGACGGCTTTGTTATTGCCGAGGACGAAATGGCTTCACTCCGCAGATTTAAGGACGACGTTAAGGAAGTTGCTTCAGGCTTCGACTGCGGTATCGGTCTTAACAAGTTCAACGATATCAAGGAAGGCGACATCTTTGAAGCCTTCATCACAGAGGAGTACAGAGATTAATGGCAGGATACAGAATTGACAGAGTGTCCGAAGATATAAGAAGAGAAATAGCCGCGATAATGCGTGAGCTGAAAGACCCGAGAATTCAGGGAATGCTCACGGTTGTCAACGTTGAGGTCAGCTCCGATGCTTCTTTTGCGAAGGTTTATGTCAGCGCAATGGAAGGCATAGAGACCGCAAAGCTTGCGGTCAAGGGCTTGACCAGCGCAACCGGCTATATCCGCAGAGAGGTCGGCAAAAGACTTCATCTGCGCAAGACTCCCGAGCTTAAGTTTGTTGCTGATGACTCCATTGAAAAGGGTATGGGCATCGCAAGAATGATCGGGGATATTACAACGGACAGTAATGAATAATTGTAAGGAGCGTCAATTATGAGAATTGACCTGCGTGAAACCGCAAAATTACTTCAGAGCTATGATAAAATCCTTCTTTTGTGCCACTCACATCCCGACGGCGACACCCTCGGCAGTGCAACCGCACTCGCCCACGCGCTTTCGGCAAAGGGCAAAAAGATAAGGGTTGAATGCTCCGACCCCATACCCAAGGACTTCAGCTTTATGTTTGAAGGACTTGAAAATGAGGAGTTTGAGCCCGAGTTCATCGCCGCAATCGACGTTGCGGATACAAAGCTTCTCGGCAGAGATTCCGAGGGAAAATACCAGGGCAGAATCGACCTTTGCATCGACCATCACGGCTCAAATATTATGTATGCGGATAAGGTCTGCCTTGAACCCGATTCGGCATCCGCGGCAGAAATGATTTTCCTTCTGCTCAAAGAGCTTGAAGCCCAAATTACACCGCAGATTGCATCGTGCCTTTTCACGGGCGTTACAACCGACACGGGCTGTATGCGTTTTTCGAACACAACGCCGAGAACCTTTGAAATTGCGGCGGAGCTTGCAAAGCTTGGTGCGGACACATATAACATCATTCAGGTTTTCTTTGAAACAAAAACAAAAACCTATGCGGCGCTTGAACGCCTTGCTCTCGAAGGAATGAGATTCTACTTCTCCGACCGTTGCGCGGTTATCTGCGTCACGCAGGATATGTACAAAAAAAGCGGTTCTGACGAAAGCGAAACTGACCGCCTTGCAAATCTGCCCCGTCAGATTGAGGGCGTACTTGTCGGCGTTTCGATGAGAGAGCTTAAAGACGGAAGCTTCAAAGCATCCGTACGCACACACGGCGATATCGATGCATCCGCTATCTGTAAAAGACTCGGCGGCGGCGGTCATATGGGTGCGGCAGGCTGTACGCTTTACGGTTCAAAACAGCAGGCAATCAATTCCCTCCTCAAGGAAATTCAGGCAGAAATTGATGCTTTCACCATTGATTAAATGTTGTACGGCGGGATGTTGGCATCCCGCCCTAATTTTACCGTTTTTAAGGAAAGGAATTGTTATGACAGGAATAATTCTTCTCGACAAGCCCAAGGATATAACCTCGTTCGGTGCCGTTGCAAGGGTGCGGCGCATATGCGGTGAAAAAAAGTGCGGACACACGGGCACTCTTGACCCGATGGCGACGGGCGTTTTAACAATAATGCTCGGCGGCGCAACGCGCTTCTGCGAGCTTTTGCCGAGCCACAACAAAGCCTATGTTGCATCGTTCCGTCTGGGCACAACAACCGACACACTTGACATCACGGGAAAAGTTCTTGAAACAAGACCCGTTAACGCAACTGCGGCTGATGTCAGAGAAAAGCTCAAAGAATTCGAGGGCGAAATCAGTCAGCTTCCGCCGATGTATTCGGCTGTTTCGGTTGACGGTCAAAGGCTCTACGACCTTGCACGCAAGGGAATCGAGGTTGAGCGCAAGGCAAGGCAGGTAACGGTTTTCTCAATTGAAATGCTCAATGAAAATGAGAAAAGCGGCGAATACACAATTGCTGTTGAATGCTCATCGGGCACCTATATCCGCACGCTTATTGCCGACCTCGGCGAGGCACTCGGCTGCGGCGCGGTTATGACCGATCTTCGACGCACCAAGGCAAACGGTTTTTCAATAGAAAATGCCGTTACCCTTGAACAGCTTTCGGCTGCTGCGGATAACGGCAGTTTGAACAATATTATAATTCCCGTTGATAAAGCACTTGGGGAATACCCCGTCATCAAGGTTAGTGCCGCGCAGGCAAAGCGCTTTTCAAACGGCGGCGAGCTTGACCTTCAGAGACTGAAATACCCCCGTATGCTCGGATTTTTCAGAATTTATGACCCCGATGATAAATTCATCGGACTCGGCGAAATCGGTACGGACGACAGTCTGACGGTAAAGAGAGTTTTTGTCGGCTGATTATACCTTAATCCCCTTTTCAGTCATAGCTTTTTTGAGGATTTCAAGGTCGCCGTGATAATAGCAGTGACCGTCCATTCCCGTATTTTTTGCTCCGTCAATATTCGTCTGAACATCGTCGATGAAATAGCATTCTTCGGGATTGAGCGAGAATTTTTCATAGAGAGCAAAATAAACTTCTTTTTCGGGTTTAAGAAGCTTGTAATCGGCAGAGATAAGATAGCCGTCAAAGAGCGAGAGAGCGGGAATTCCGCTTATCCTCTCGTAAAAATCGCCCGATGCGTTTGAAAGAAGATAGATTCCGTAGCCGTTTTCCTTAAGACCTTTTATGAAATCATACATCTTTTCAAACGGCGGCATATACGGATAGAAATTATGCACCATTTCGCTTGTTTTTTCGAAAACTTCGGCGGGGATGGTGCTTTTCTTTTGCTCCATAATCTCATCGGGAAAGATGATTCCTCTGTCCTTGTCCGACCAGATGGGATTTCTGAAAATTTCTTTGAGAAGAATATCGGCGGTTTCTCTGTCAAACATCGAATAAAGTGTCTTTTCGGGGTTATAGTCAATCAGCACCCCGCCCATATCAAAAATAATGTTTTTTATCATTTTATCACCAAACCAAACCGCCCTGCAAAACACAGGGCGGTAATTTTTTATGCCATTTTAACAATATGCTGGCAGTATACGTAAACATTCTGAATTTTCTTTGCCTCGGTATCGTATTTTGTTTTGATAACGGGCTGTGTTTCCGAAGGAGTGATATAAACCTTGAACACGATTGCGTGCTGACCGGGTCGCATATTGGTTATCTTCTTATACTCAAAATGCTGGCCCTGGATGTCAAGATATTTGAAGACGATTTCCTCAAGCATATCGCCCGTGAAGCAACGGATGATATCGTCTTCTTCATACATCTCGATGATGGCTTTTGTTTCTTCAAATGTCATCATCTCACTCTTGAATTCGCCCTCGTTGATGACTGTGCTCATCGAGGAATTGTCAAGCAGCAATAACGGTAAATCATTGTTTTTCATAATCTTGGCCTCCTTGGTTTGATTTATTGAGTGTATTATAGCATATGAATTTATGTGTGTCAACAAACTGCAGAATATAATATAATTTTCTACTGTTTGCACAAATTTTGCAAGATTTATATGTTTAACTTGCAAAATCAATCGGTTTTATCATCCATATAATCAAGTACACGCTCGATGAGATTGAGGCGGTTTTCGCCTTTGAGCAGACGGACTGCAATATGCGGCTTTCCGTTGCCCGCGCTGACAACGAATCTGCCCTTGAAATGCGCCGACGCCATTGCGATTTTTTCCATATCAAGCTGGCTGATTCTGAAAATTATGCGATCGCTCTGCATCGTGATTTCATAGACATCGTGCCTTGCTGCTTTACCTCTGAGGAGTGCGATTTTGATAAGACCCTCAACGCTTTCGGGCGGATCTCCGAAGCGGTCACAAAGCTCATCGATAACATCCGAAGCATCCTCGTTCGTCTTGATATCCGCAATTCTGCGGTAAATCTGAAGCCTCTGCGGAACGCTTTCAATATATTCATCGGGGATATGTGCATCAATCGGCAGGTCGATAACGCAATCCTTTTCGGGTTCGGAGGATTTTTCGCCTTTTTCCTCGCTGATTGCCTGCTCAAGAAGCTTAACATACATCTCGTAACCGACCGATTCCATATGCCCGTGCTGATTCGAGCCGAGAACATTGCCCGCACCCCTGAGTTCAAGGTCACGCATCGCAATGTGGAATCCCGAACCGAACTCGGTAAATTCTCTGATGGAGTCGAGCCTTCTCGTTGCAATTTCGCTGAGCTGTTTGCCTCTTGTGAAGGTAAAATATGCGCTCGCTCTTCTTGATGAGCGTCCGACACGTCCCCTTATCTGATGAAGCTGGGCAAGACCCATTCTGTCCGCATTCTCGATGATGAGCGTGTTAGCATTGGGTACGTCAACACCCGTTTCGATAATCGTTGTGCAGACAAGAATATCGATTTCGCCCTCTAAAAGCCTGCGCCAGACTTCGCTCAGCTCATCCTCACTCATCTTGCCGTGACCGATTCCGACATTCGCATCGGGTAGCATCGCCTTGATTTCCGCCGCCTTTTTCTCGATATCCTCAACACGGTTGTAGAGATAATAAACCTGACCGCCCCTTCGCAATTCCTGCTCCATCGCCTGAACGAGAACGGGCATATTATGCTCGATAACATAGGTCTGAACGGGCTGTCTGTCCTGCGGTGCTTCCTCAAGAACGGACATATCCCTGATACCCGTCATCGCCATATTAAGCGTTCTGGGAATGGGGGTTGCCGTCAGAGTAAGAACATCAACGGCAGGGAAAAGCGTTTTGAGCTTTTCTTTCTGTGCAACGCCGAAGCGCTGCTCCTCGTCAATAATAATCAGTCCCAAATCACGGAACTGAACATCCTTTGAAATTATACGGTGAGTGCCGACAACGACGTCAACCGAGCCTCGGCGCAGACCGTTTATCGTTTTGTCAATTTCTTTTTTTGTGCAGAATCTCGAAAGCATTCCCGCTTCAATCGGGAAGCCCTCAAAGCGCTTGAGAATCGTCTGATAGTGCTGAAGCGCAAGGATGGTTGTGGGAACCATTATGGCGCACTGTTTTCCGTCTGCAATGCACTTGAAAACAGCTCGCAGAGCAACCTCTGTTTTGCCGAAACCGACGTCGCCGCAGAGCAGTCTGTCCATCGGATACGGTTTTTCCATATCCTTTTTGATTTCGTGGATACAGCGGAGCTGATCATCGGTTTCAACAAACTCAAAACGTCGTTCAAAATCGTTCTGCATATCAATATCGGGCGAGAACGAATGACCCTGAACCTTGATCCTCTTGGAATAAAGCTCGATAAGCTCCTTTGCCATATCCTTGACGGCGCTCTTAACCCTTGAACGGGTTTTCTGCCAGTCCTTGCCGCCGAGTTTGCTGAGCTTGAGCGGCTTTTCGTCGCTCTTGGGGCCGATATATTTTGAAACCTGATCAAGCTGAGTAACGGGCACATAAAGATTATCGCCCTTGTCATATCGGATTTTGATATAGTCCTTGGTATTGCCCGAGGCATCGAGAGTCGTTATACCCTCAAAAATACCGATACCGTGGGTTGCGTGAACAACATATTCGCCTCTGTGCAGCTCGTCAAGATTGTTGAACGCATTCTTGACTCTCTTCGACGAAACAACACGGTTTTTGGTAACAGTTCTGCTGCGGTAAGTTATGACTGTAAATTTTGCCGACGGATATTCAAAGCCGTAGGAAAGACCTCCGGGAAGAACACAGACTGTTTTTCTCGGAAATTCGGCAGGCGGAACGGGGCAGAAAAGAGCGGGAATCCCCTCACTTTCAAGGTCATCGGCAAGAGTCTTTGCCGCTTTATCGGTGCCTGCAAGAACCGCGCACGAATTCCCCTGCCTGCGGATTGCATTGAGGTCGTCAATAAGAGCAGAAAAAGTTCCGTTCCACGGTGCAATCTGTTTTGCAGTAAATGTTATAAGCTCCTTGACGGGCGTATCAAAGCTCCCCCTCGGAAGGTTGTCAAGGTAAACCGCACCCATCTTTTCATAATAAGCAAAAAGCTCGTGAATGCGGATAGTGTATCTGTCAAGACCCTTGCAGAGCGTACCGTCCTGAAAAAGACCCTTGACCGTTTCATTCATAAGCTGGTTTGACGCATCAAACTTATCCTTGACCGAAAAACTTTCGCACACAAAAAGCATACTTCCGTTTGCATAGTCAAAGATGCTTGCGCTGTCGGGATAAATCAGCGGCATATATTTATCGAAAGAAGAAAGACGGATTCCGTCATTCAGACTGTTCAAATCCTCTTCAAGTTTTTTGAGAGCATCACCCTTGATTTTCTTATCGGAAATGTGACGTTCGATAAGAGCCTTCAGCATTTCGTCGGTACAGAGGATTTCTCTTGCGGGAGTTATGCGGATTTCATCCGTCATATCCGTTCTGCGCTGGCTTTCAAGCTCAAAAAACGCAATGCTGTCAACCGCGTCGCCCCAGAATTCAACACGGCACGGCAGTTTTGAATCGGGCGGGAAGAAATCGAGAATTCCGCCTCGCAGCGCAAACTGACCGGGGCCGTCAACCTGCTCGCTTCGGGTATAGCCGCAACGGATAAGGCTGAGAATAAGCTCGTCAATCTCGTATTCCTCGCCGACCGTAACGGCAAAGCTGTTATTCATAAGCATTGCGGACGGCACGGTAAGCTGGGTTGCCGCTTCGGCAGAAAGAACAACCGCATCGTAATCGCCCGAAAGCATTTTATCGAGAACTTTGAGCCTTGCGTGCTCATATTCTCTTGAAACGGTTTCGTGAGTGCGGAACGAAAAATCCCTTGCAGGGTAAAGAAGTGCGTTAATTCCGAAGGCTTCCATATCCTTCCTGAGCCTTGTCGCCTGTGCTTCGTCGGGTGTAATGACAATCGCTTTTTTCAGCAATGCCATACACATCGAAGCGATAATATGCGCCTTATGGACGTGCGAAAGCCCCGTCACGCCGCTCGGCAGACGGTTTTTTTGAATCGCCGAAGCAAGATTCAGAAACTCCGGCGTTAACTTTGCAATTTCGGTGTAACAGTTCATAGACAATTCTTTCATAAATAATTTATATGATTATAATACAATTTATTCCGATTTGAGTCAAGGAAGAATAAAACTTTTAAATTTTTTGTTTTATATTTATCGGATAAAGTTTGGCAAACGTTACAAAATATATTAATATACTGTTGAAATTATATAAATAATATGATAATATAAGATGTATATTTGACGAACAGTCAAAAAAAGGAGAGTGTTTTAAAATGAAAAACAGAATCAAAAGAATAATTTCTCTTATTCTGTGCGCTGCTATGCTTGTTTCCGTTGGCGCGGTAGGTGCATCTGCAGCAACAAAAACCGAATGCGGCGGAAACTGCGACAGATCACCTGTTGTTATTCTTCCCGGCATCAACCATTCACCTACATACCTTTACAATGAAGATAACACACCTTATCTCGATGCTGACGGCAACGAGGTTGGCGGTACTCTTCTTATCCTTGAGCTGAGCAAGCTCTGGGGTACTCTTCCCAAGCTCATTATAAGCCTTCTTACAACCCTTACTCTTCAGCTTCCCATCGGCCTTGAAGACGCTGCATACGAAGCTGCAAGCGCTGCTTTCTGGGTTCAGAAGTGCGACAACGACGGCAATCACATCAACAACCTTCAGACAAAGAGATGGAATCATCCCATTTCCGAAATGAATGAAGACGACAAGGATTGGCTCTACACAATGATTCCTCTTCAGGCAGTTGAAAAGGAAATCGGCGGCGACCACATCTATATGTTCACATTCAATCTCGTTGGCGACCCCATGCAGTCGGCAGCAGAGCTTGATGAATACATCGATATGGTTATGGAGCAGACTGGCCACGATAAGGTTACTCTTCTCCCCGTTTCTCTCGGAGGTACAATTCTCACAGCTTATCTTGATGAATACGGCCACGATAAGGTTGACGAAATCGTTAACGCTGTTGCTTGCCTTGACGGTACAGACATCGTTGCAGATATGCTCGAAAGAAAGTGGAACCTCGCTGACGAGTTCCTCTATCACGAGTTTATCCCCCCCATTCTCGGCGACGATGCAACCCTCGGCTATCTCATTAACTGCGTTCTTCATATCATCCCCCGTGCAGGCGTTGAAGCAATTCTCACGGGCGCTATCAGCGGCGTTCTTGATTCAATGATGATCAACTGCCCCCAGATCTGGGCGATGATTCCTTCATACAGATACGATGCTCTTGCTGAGAAATATCTCAAAGACGTACCCGAAAAGGCAAAGCTTAAGGAAAAGACCGACCGTTTCCAAGAAGCAAGACTCAACCTTAAGGAAAATATCCTTGATGCGGTTGCAGACGGCGTTAAGGTTAACTCCATCGCAGGCGCAAACCTTTCCTTCGGTGAGCAGGATTATACCTTCTTCGGCATCGTAGCATCCGCTCACGATTATAACACAGACGGTATCATCAATCTTTCCTCAACAACCCTCGGCGCAACAGGCGCACCCGCAGGCAAGACTCTTGACGATATCAGCTATGAAAAGAACACAGATTCTGACCACAACCACATTTCACCCGACAATAAGGTTGACGTTTCAACATCAATTCTTCCCGAAAACACCTGGATTTTCCTTGACCAGCACCACGAAGTAGGCAACAATGACGTTGTTCTCAATCTCGTCAAGGCTATCCTTGTCGGCGATGTTTCAAGCGTTAACGACGACCCCGAAACATATCCTCAGTTCAACTACAGCTGCACAACAAAATACATCCGCCGTTGGAGAGTTCCCGATGCTAAGAAGCTCCTCGAGCAGGATGCAGCAGGCGAAATCACACTTCCCGCTGAGGACAAGGCAGAGCTTGAAGCAGCAATCGCACAGGGCGAAGAAGTAATCAACGCTACCGTTGCAGATGCAGAAAAAGTTAAGCTCGCTGAGGACAGACTCAACGCTATTCTTGCAAAATATAACCTTTATACATATGACGAAGAGCCTTCAAAGTTCGACATCTTCCTTGACAACGCAATGGTAAGCGCAAGCAAGTTCCTTGTTGACTGGCTCGGCGGCGGCAACCTCATCGACTGGATTTTCTCACCCATCACAAAGCTTTTTAAATAATTAAACAGGGGTTGAATACTAATGAAAAAAGCAGTTTCGATTCTTCTTGCTCTTTCAATGATTTTCTCCGTTCTTGCAATCGGTGCTTCGGCATCGGAAATTAAAACGGAGTGCGGCGGCAACTGTGACATCTGTCCTTCGGTTGTTGTTCCCGGCATCGGTCAGTCCAACGTCTGGGCACTTGATGAAAACGGCGACTACATTCTCGATGATGAAGGCAACAGAACGACTTGCTTCCCCGCAATCTTCGACATCGGCTACATTATCAAGAGAGCAATTTTCCCCGTGCTTCTTACTCTTCTGACTCAGCGTGACATCGGCCTTTCCAATGCACTTTCGGATGTTATCCTTGACAGCTTCGAAGTTAATATGTGCGACGACAACGGCAAAAACACAGGCAATCTTGTGGTTGAAAAGTATCCCTATTCCGTTGCAGAATGCAGTGAGTACGAAAAAGAACAGATTTATAACAATGTTCCTCTTCTTGATTTTGCCCAGCAGGCAGGCGAAGACCATCTTTACTACTTCGCATATAACTCATTCGGCAATCATCTCGAAATCGTAAACGAGCTTTACGATTTCATCCAGATGGTCAAGAGAGAAACAGGACACGACAAGGTCAACATCGTTCCCATCAGTATGGGCGGCTCAGTTGCAAACGGTCTTCTTGAATACTATCCCGAGGTTATGGATGACCTCAATAAGGTTGTTTACATCGTTCCCGCTCTTGACGGCTCAACAATCGTCGGCGACCTCCTTTCAAAGGATCTCACCTTCCTTGATAAGGAATTCCTCTTCAACGGCTTCCTTGAAACCCTTATGGATGAAGACGAAGCAAGAATGATTGAAGTTATCGCAAGAATCATTCCCGATAACGTTCTCCTCAAAGGACTCAATGCTGCAGTTGACACTCTCGTTGACGAAGTTGCCTGCAACATCACAACTCTCTGGGCGCTCAGCCCCTCGTCATACTATCCCGAGCTTGCCAAAGAGCTTCTTTCAGACCCCTCAAAAGCTAAAATCAAAGAGGAAACTGAGATGTACTACAACGCACAGCTCAATTCCGACAAGAACATTCAGGCTCTTGTTGACAAGGGTGTTCAGGTTTTCAACATTGTTGACTACGATGTACCTCTCTACTGCATCGGCAATACCTGGAATGACGACAATGCAGACGGCGTTATCCATCTTGATTCAACATCAATGGGCGTTAAGAGCGCAAAAGTCGGCGAAACCCTTCCCGCAGATTATGTTCAGGCAAACACATACTGCTCAAACCCCGAGCATAATCACATTTCTCCCGACAGAGTTGTTGACGCATCAACAGGTCTTCTCCCCGACACAACATTCTATTTTGATGCACAGAATCACGAAAAGACTGCAAGAAACGATATCATAATCGCCCTTGCAACCCGTCTTCTTGCGAAGGACGACATCAAGGATGTTTATTCTTCACCCGACTATCCTCAGTTCAACGGCGCAAGAGACCCGAGAGGTCTTAAGAACAGCCATATCCCCGCAGCAAAGGCTGTTGACACTTCGGCTCTTTCACCTGAGGTTGCCGCAGAGCTTGAAGCAGCTCTTGCAGAAGCAGAGGCTTTCGTAAACGGAACCGTTTGCTATGCAGGTCAGCAGAAGGAAATTGAAGCAAAACTCAATGCAGCACTTGTGAATGCAGGCGTTTATACCGCTGATGAAGAGGAAGAACCCTCCGAGTTCTTCGGAAAGCTCAGCCTCTGGCTTTATGATAATTACGGCACCGCAGGCTTCTCCCAGATGCCTGTCATCACGGTAAATCTTATTGCGAAGGCTTTCTTCACATTCTTTAATGATTTACTTGCTCTGGTTCTTTAATTAAACAAACAACGACCCTCGCCACACGGCGGGGGTCGTTTTATATGAATTATGATGTTTTATACGGTTGCCGCCGCTTCCTCTTTCAGAAGAAGAACGCCCGTTGCAACCGAAAGTGTGATTACGATAATTCCGAATACTGTCATTTTTTGTTCCTCCCTTTGTTAGTCAATCAATGGGTTTCGCCCTGCAGATTGCCGCCACCGATAAGGCGGTTGTTGTTGCGAAAAATGCGCCTGTGATAATAAGTGCTGTCATATTAATTGCCCCCGTTCAGAAAAGATTTACCGCACACGCCGCGGCAACCGAAAATCCTGCCGCTGCAAGAATCGAGTATAAGATGATTATTGCATCCATTTTTGTCCGCCCCGTTTTATACGAATAATTTTGTCCCTTTGTTATATTAGTGTCCGAAATTACGGGAATTGTTGCAACAAAAAGAAAAAAATTTTGATTTTTATAAAAAATATGTTACAATGGGTGAGGAAATTTTGAAAAACAGGTGAAAACAATGAAGCACGATTTTACAAGCATCCCCGACCGCAGCCGTTTCGGTTCATCAAAATGGGAGATAGCAAAAAACGCGTCAACAGAATTTGTTCCCCTCTCGGTTGCGGATATGGAATTCCCTACCGCAAGACCGATAATTGAATCAATAAAAAAGCTTGCCGAGGAAGCAATTCTCGGCTACACCAATCCCACCGCTGACTATTACAATGCGGTTATCTCGTGGATGAAACGCAGACACGATTTTGACATCAAAAAAGAGTGGCTTCTCCAGACTCCCGGCATAATCAATGCTCTTTCAATGCTTATTGAAACCGTAACCGCACCCGGTGACGGCGTTATCGTTATGCCGCCCGTTTATTATCCGTTTGATATGACGATTATCGCAACGGGCAGACGGAGCGTTTTTTGTCCTCTTATTGAAAACAGCGGCAGATATGAAATCAACTATGCCCTTCTTGAAGAATTGGCAAAGGATAAAAACAACACCGCCGTCATTTTCTGTAACCCCCACAACCCTGTAGGAAGAGTATGGACCGAGGATGAGCTGAAAAAGACGGCAGAGATATGCTGTAATAATAATGTATTTATAATAGATGACGAAATCCATAACGACCTGATTATGCCCGGCTATGAGCATACAGTTATGGCGAATGTGAGCGAAGAAGCGAAAAACAATATCGCGGTCTGCACCGCACCGAGCAAGACGTTCAATCTTGCAGGCGTTCAATGCTCGAATATCATCATCCCGAATGATGATATCAGGGCAAAAGCGGCAATTCGCAACAAGATGAATATGCAGATGCACCTGAATGTTTTTGCTTACACAATCTGCACGGCGGCTTATAACGAGTGCGAAGATTGGCTCGAAGAACTTCTCAATGTTATTGCGGAAAACGCAAAGTGCGTTGAGGACTTTATGGCGGAAAACTTCCCCGAAATCAAGGTTTATCCGCTTGAAGGCACATATCTTCAGTGGCTTGATGTGCGTGCACTCGGTATGACCCATCTCGAAGTGCGCGAAATGCTTGAGGATGCAAACATCTATCTCGACAACGGCGAGATGTTCGGCGCACTCGGCAGAGGATACCAGAGAATCAACCTTGCCTGCGCAAAATCAACGGTTGAAAAAATGCTTGAACGCTTTAAGGCCGCCGTTGAAAAGGCAAGGGCAAAAGAAAAAGAATGGCACAAAACTCTTGAAATCGGCGATACCTTTGACGAAATCGCCGCAGATAAAACAACCCTCGTTGTCTTCGGCAGAAAAGGCGAATGCAAGCTGACCGCAGATATGCTTGATGAACTCAAAGAAAAATATGCGGAATTTGAATCGGCAAATCTTGACATAAAATTCATCGTACCGTCGGCAAAGGTTAACGGAGATTATCCGTTTGAAATCGTCACCGACCCCGAAGCCGTATTATATAAAAAGTATAACGTTTTCGAGGCGGACAGCGCAGTTTATGCCGTTGCGGGCGACAAGATGTTTGAGAAAAAGGTCGGCTCGGATACCGTTAAGATTATGGAATCAAAGGTTTTCGCACCCGCAGACGAAAACGCATTCCGCCCTCTCCAGCTTTTTGCGTTTGTCGGTATTGATAAAAACAAGAAGGTTGTTTATTCCTATTATTCAAAAACAATCGGTGATTTTCCCGATATAAATAAGATTATTAAAATTCTGAAGGATTAAATAAATTGTAGGGCGGGATGCCCACATCCCGCCCTACAATTTATGGAGAATATGATATATGAAAAAGAATTTTTTTGACAAAATCATTCACGGCGGTGACTATAACCCCGACCAGTGGATTAAAACGCCTGAAATCTGGGACGAGGATATGCGCCTTATGAAGCTTGCGCACATCAACAGCGCAACCGTCAGCATCTTTTCGTGGTCGCTTCTCGAGCCCGAAGAGGGCGTTTATAACTTCGGCTGGCTTGATGAAATTATGGACAAGCTTCACGCAAACGGTATGTCTGCCATCCTTGCAACACCGTCGGGAGCAAGACCGCCTTGGCTTGCGCAGAAATACCCCGAGGTTCTTCGTGTGGAAGAGAACGGAATCCGTAACGAATTCGGCGTGCGCCATAACCATTGTCTGACTTCCCCCGTTTACAGAGAAAAAGTTCGCAATATCAACCGTATGCTTGCCGAGAGATATAAAAATCACCCTGCCCTCAAAATGTGGCACATCTCCAACGAATATTGCGGCGAATGCCATTGCGAGCTTTGCCAGCAGGCGTTCAGAGATTGGGTGAAGGAATATTATCACAACGATATCGAGGAACTGAACGATAAATGGTGGAACGGCTTCTGGAGCCACCGTATGAACGACTGGTCGCAGATTAACTCACCCAAAGGCAGAGGCGAAAACCACGTTTCCGCAATGAAGCTCTGCTGGAACAGATTTGTTTCCGACAGCCACATTTCGTTCTATGAAAACGAGATTGCTCCCCTGCGCGAAACCACTCCCGATATCCCCATCACAACCAACTTTATGCGTATGTATGACGGCATTGACTATCAGAAATTCGCAAAGAAAATGGACCTTGTTTCGTGGGATAACTACCCCGCCTGGGATAAGGGCAAAAATGAGGATGAGGCACTCGAAACAGCGTTTGTGCACGATGCATTCCGCTCGATGAAAGACGGCCAGCCGTTCTTTATGATGGAAAGCACACCTTCGCTCGTCAACTGGCACGATGTCAACAAGCTTCCGAAGCCCGGTATGCAGGAGCTTTCTTCAATTCAGGCTGTCGCTCACGGTGCGGACAGCGTTCAGTATTTCCAGTGGAGAAAAAGCAAGGGTGGCCACGAAAAATATCACGGCGCCGTTGTTGACCACGTCGGGCACGAAAACACAAGAGTTTTCAGAGATGTCACCCGTCTGGGCGAAGTGCTTGAAAAGCTTTCGGGCGTTGTGGGCAAGGAATGCGACAGCAAGGTTGCCATTGTTTACGACTGGGAAAACTCCTGGGCAATCAAGCATTTCTGCGGCTTCAATAACATAAACAGAAACTATCTTGCCGAGTGCATCAAATGGTATGCACCGTTCAGAAAAAGAGGAATTTCGGTTGATATTATCCCGATGGATGCCGATTTTTCAAAATACAACACCGTCATCGCACCCTTCCTTTATATGCTCAAGGACGGCACGGGCGAAAGAATAAAGACATATGTTGAAAACGGTGGCAGCTTTGTTGCAACCTATCTCACGGGCTTTGTTGATAAGAACGATATGTGTTATCTCGGCGGCTTCCCCGGTGACGGACTTATGGATGTTTTCGGCATCTGGTGCGAAGAACCCGACTCTCTGCCCGTGGGAATGAAAAACGCCGCTTCTTTCGGCGGTAAAGACTATGACGTTGTTCACATCTGCGATATCATCCACGCAAAGGGAGCGGAAATCCTCGGTGAATACAAGAGTGATTTCTATGCGGGAATGCCTGCCGTAACCAAAAACAAATTCGGCAAGG
>JAZSLR010000004.1:0-4079 GCA_045535475.1 Acutalibacteraceae bacterium
ATTGTAAATTCTTTAATTATCAGGAAAAATTTATTTGATTACACTCCTCTATAAATGGGAGTAACAAAAAATTCTTCGAAATGAGGTGATTGAATTAGCCGAGATTGTTAAAAACAGTTATGTTGTTAAACTCCCGAATCAGATAATTACGATTCCGCAGGATAGTCATCTTGCGTGGCTTCCGTTGTTTTATGCTCTTCCCAAAGAGCTTGTAATAAAACGGAAAGATTATCTTGAAATTCCGAGAAATCCGTATGAAGTTCTTTACACGGATAAATACGATTATCTGATTAACGACGATGTTTTTCTTCAGCTCATATGGGAAGCGTATGCGTGGTCGGTGTGGCAGTTCATTCAGGTTCCCCGTCGTGACGGTTACGGTAATATTCCCGGCAAATGGACAGATTATTCGGGCGACTTCCCTCTGTGGCGGTTGTGCTTTGTAATTCAGAATTATTTCCGAAAGAAATTTGAATATGAAATGGAATGGAGTTTTCAGAAGCTGTATTTGATGCCTAAAGAAACTCAAATTCCGTGGCTTACATATCAACAGTTCAGCAATCTTATCGGCAACCTTACGGATATGATTGTTGAAGAACAGAACTGGCAACCGATGATTGATGAGATTTGGAAACACCGTCAGATGGAAGATTACAGCGAACGAAAAAGCACATACAAAAGAGATTTCATCAACAAGTGGTATTGTTCGTGGGACAAAAAGAAAAGTCCGATTTTTCTTGATGAAGCAATCAAATCAGGCGAAGAAATCAGTGAAGAATTGCTCGTTCAGTTACCGTCACCCCGTGACGATTTTGAAACAAGAATTCTTTCGAAACACAAAGTCGAAGCATTCTTTGAAACGCTCGACGGAAAAGACAAACGGATTTTGCAGATGCGAATGGACGGATGCACACTTGAACAGATTGCAAAATTTGCGGGATACAAAACACCGAGTGCAATTTACAAACGGATTCAGAAAATTGCAATGGCATACGAAGATTTTGTTTTAAAACATTACGGAGAATTTTTGGAATCCCTCTCAAAAAAGAAGAAAACCAAACAAAAAGACAAAAACAGTCGTGATTGATTTCACGGCTGTTTTTTGATGCCCGAAAGGAGATGTTAAGAATTGAAAAATTAGCAAAAAACCGAATTGAAGAACCGCAAATGACCAACGCATCGTTTTGAGAAAATCCATTAAATGAAACGATGTTTTTTACGGTTCTTGAACCGAGAAAAAATCACAAAAATCAGCCAATTTCGGCGGAAAGGAGGCAAAATGAAAACAGGATTAACGAAGCGTCAGAAAGATACGGTTATCTGCTTTAACGAAGAAAGTGACATCATTGATGTGCGGACACACAACACAGATTTGAGAAACAGACTTTTAGAATTCAGCGAGCAATATCCAGACTGTTGTAAGCTGACGGACGATGACGAGCAAGGTGGAATGATTTTTGAAATTCTCAAAGGCAGATTGAGTTTTAGACTCACCGCACCGTATTCGGAAGAACGCAGAAACAGTTTAAGCGAAAATGCGAAAAAACACGGAATAAATCACGGCAAAAAAATTGATGAAATGGTTTGATTGAATGTGAGGTTGTTTTATATGTATGCGTGTGATATAATCAACTCGACAAATAAGAATTTGTGGAGGTAATTATGAGATTTAAAAAACAAATTTCATTGCTTCTTTGTGTTGTAATGGTATTTTTATCCGCTACACTCTCATCTTATGCTTCTGACGGAACAAACGCAGGCACACCTGCAATAATAAACACAGCGGAAGAAATCACAGGCTTAGTTATCAATTATTTTGCAAAATTGATCAACAACATCAAAGGCACAGATGAAACTGCTATACCCCCTGCAGCGGTAAATCCTCACTCGTGGATTGAATATAACGGCGAACCGATTGAGAATCCCGAACAGAGATTGAACGCAGAAACATGGGTTGCAAATGAAATTGCTTTTGAAAGCGAAAAATCATATACCAACCCGTTCAATGACGTTGATGTGGAACTTCACCTTTGGGGCAACGGCAGACTTTATAAAATCCCTGCTTTCTGGGACGGTGGTAATGTCTGGAAAGTCCGGTTCGTTTGTCCCTCCGAAGGTAATTGGCATTTCAAGACCGTCTGCACGGATGCCGAAAACACTTCGCTTGACGGTAGAACAGGTGCTGTTATCTGCACCGGATACAGCGGTGAGCACGATATTTATAAGCACGGTTTTATCACAACAAACGCAGGTGAAAAGTATTTCACTTATGACGACGGAACACCGTTTTTCTGGCTCGGTGATACTCATTGGAGCCTCGGCGACGAAACAGTTGATATGGTTGAAACAATATGCGAAAAGCGTGTTTCACAGGGTTTTACCGTGTATCAGAGTGAACCCATCGGAGCAAAGTTTGATTTTACAAACGGCATAACCGAAGAGGATATGGCAGGTCTTGCGGACTATGATGAAAAGTTCCGTATTATTGCAGAAAACGGGTTCGTTCACGCAAATGCACAGTTTTTTTTCTCCTATTTTATTGAGCCCCTGATTTCAAACAACGGCGGTTTCAACGGCAATGAGCCGTCTGATTCTGCAAAAGCTTACCTTGAAAAAGTCAGCCGTTACTGGGTCGCAAGATACGGAGCTTATCCCGTTGTCTGGACACTCGGTCAGGAAGTTGACAATGATTTTTATTGGAGCGAAACAAACCATCCCGAATGGGGATTGGATAACAACCCTTACAAGCTTGTTGCGGAGTATTTAGCAAAACACGATGCATATGACCATCCGCTTTCTGCTCATATGGAAAACGTCGGTTCAACGTCGGTTTACGGCAACGGTGAAGGATCAACGGATAATTGCAAGGTTTATTTCAAAGATGCAATGCCGTCCTGTTTCAGAGATATAAAAGCACACAATTTCTATGCCGTTCAATGGCACACCGACAAAACAGAGCAAAGCGATTTCCGAATTGAAAAAGACTGCTGGTATAACTCACAAGGCAAACCCGCAATCAATTATGAAGGCCAGTATTGCTATCTCTGGACAAAGAACTTCGGTTCAAGAATGCAGGGCTGGACAGCGTATCTTAACGGCATGTACGGCTACGGTTGGGGCGGTCACGATACCTGGAGCTACCTCAATGTTTATGATGAAGAAAACGACAGCTCCGACGGCGTTGACACAATAACGAGCGAAGAAAAAATCAATGCAACCTGGCAGGATGCGCTCGAATACGAGAGCTCATATCAGGTCGGATATATGCGAGATTTCCTTGAAAACACAGAATGGTATAATCTTATTCCCAGATTTGACAACAAGGCATATTTCGTTCCCGCAAACAATGTTTATTATGTTTATGCAGGCAACGAAGATAACACCGAAATCGTTATTTATTTCTATTCGTTCACCGATGAAACCGTTGCGCAGAATGTAAACACCAAGTTTTACGGCGGAATAAAAACGGGTACAATCGGAAGCCTCGTTCCGAACGGAAGATATACCTATCAATGGTTCAACCCCATCAGCGGTGAATTTTCCGAAGAATATGAATTTACCGCTACAAGATTCGGCACATATTATATCGGCGACAGACCGCAGGCAACCGATATGGCTCTGCGCATAAGAGCTGCCGATAAATTCTGAACGAGTAATCGTATCTGCTAAATTCCAATTTGTCAAAAAGTTCGGAAAATAAGAATTTGCGGAGGTTGCAATGGAAATATTAAAATTTGATTTGAATAGCTCGGGCAACAAATTTAAAATTCTTAATGCGACTAACGGCGGACCTTGGCACAAAAGGCACGCAAATGACCAATTCCGCAGTAATTTTACGGATTATAAGTCAGCGCGGATTCCATATAGCAGGAATCACGATTCTGCTGTTTGCGGCATTTACGGCGGTCCGTACAGCCATGATATTACATGCATTTTTCCTGATTTCGATGCCGACCCTTATGACCCTGCATCCTATGATTTTGCGTGTACGGATGAAAGCATTTTAGTTTGTCTTGATGCAGGCACCGAAACATTTTTCAGATTAGGTCAGACAATTGAGCATCAGATAAAAAAGCACG
>JAZSLR010000125.1:0-3047 GCA_045535475.1 Acutalibacteraceae bacterium
TTTCTTATAATAGCAGTCTATATCTCAATCGATAACCGAGTTGAGTATAAATAGAACTGAGTATGGATAGTCAGGTGTATTCGAAACGAAAACTTTATAGGAGTGACTAATGGATAAACACGAAGAATTTGAATCTGCAAAACTATCCCTGCAAAACGCAGAAACTGTTATTGATGTAAAGAACAATCCCGTTGTAAAAAGCACCATATTGTCAGTGTTAAAATCCGTCCCTCTTTTTGGTGAATTGATCGATTCTTCGATAGATGTCTGTCTGTCATCGTTTCAAGAAGCCAAAAGACAAGAATTGATTGATTTGATTTTATCCGATGTAACAATAACTTCTGATATGGTTAATGATATAGAATTCATTTTTAATTTTGCCAAGACGGTAGAGGCTGTTAATAGGCTTTCTACAAACGATAAGGTGAAATATTTTGCCAATCTACTCAAAAAAGGTTACTTTGTTTCTGACAAAATACAAAACGACACATTTGAAGAATATCTGCATCTGCTGTCGGTTCTGTCATATCGTGAAATTGAGTATTTGTGGTTCTTGTATTCGTATCAAACGCAGCATTTCGGAAAATCGAAAGCAAAGGGAGAATACACACGTAATTTCGGCATTGCTTTTGGCAAAACCTTTAATTGCGGCGAGTTTGATTTTATAGATGCTTATGATAAATTATCCGCAACCGGATGTGTTCAAATGTTTTACATGGCATATCCGCCGACAATCCAAAAGGTTAATGATGGTTATTATGAGGATTATCAAGCATCGGATATTGAGATTGATATTGACTATTATTACATAAATGATAATTTCGCTTCGTTTATAAAAATGATAGCAAACTAACGATAAAACACCGCCGAGGTTTAATCTCGGCGGTGTCAGTCTGAAAGCAGAGGTCAACTCCTATGCCTTGATTGTTTGTATCGAAAGATTTTTCGCACATCATATTGAGCTTTTTTCTGTTTTTGAATCATAGCTTTTATCTCACTCAACGTTTTTTCTTCAACTTCAGCATTGTTGGATTTATTTACAAAGAACTGTTTGTTTTGAAAATCAGCAAAGCGCAAATACAAATCCTGCGAATACAAAGTTTCAAACAAACGAGCCTCTTCGTATTTCTCCGTGAAAACTTATCTTTGTAAATATCCAAAAGATAAGGATATGTTGTATACATACACATATCGATACGGTTATCAAGACTCATCAAAAGGAGTGGGAATGTTCCGGAGCAACTCGATTCAACTACGATAATACGTTTTTGTTGGATGTCGTTTAGCAAATCGGTAAGTGCCGTCTCAAGCAGCGGATAATTGTGAAGGATATTTCTCATATCGGAAGTACTCGGCTCGAAAATTCTTCAAAACTATGTGGGGCGTTTTGTTCCAAAGCGCAAACGATCTTTTCGTGCAATTCGTCATCAATATACGTGTTTCTCGAAATGAAGGCTAACGACTGTCTGCTGAGCAGCCATGGATAAATATGTTTTCTTTCTTTGGACAAATAGAAAACGTATGGTAAGGGTGAATATAAGGATTTGACAGAGGGATGATTTAGAGTTAAGATGACAACGCCGAGAGGGAAGTTATGGTTCTCGGAATGGTGCGAAGAGTTGAAGTTCGGAGTTGGGCAGCATGGTTTTCGTGCGGAGCATCAAGATTCGTGTGCAGAGCATCAAAGGTTGGGTATAAATCATCAAAAGGTTGATGTTGGGAATTACAGCATCAACCTTAATTTTTTGAGATCATCAAAAAAGCGGAACTTATACAATGAAGAAAATTTGGTTCATAGCATCAAAAAAGCATCAGAGCATAGCATTTTGGGTTTTGACGCTCTGAAAGTGCTTGCAAAACGCCAGTATTTTCAATGGGTTTCGGACTTTTTGAGCCACTCCAAAACCGTTGGTCCTGGGTTCAAGTCCTAGTGCCCCTGCCACGCAGAAAACCCGCATGAATCCTTGATTCTTGCGGGTTTTTGCTTTTTCATTTTTTGTGAGCCACGGTTCACTAAATCTCACTTTGACGCTCAAATCGTGCATCATTTTCCCATCTGTTCCGTTCTGTTCACAACGTTTCCGTCTGTTACATCATCAAAAGAGCATCAAAAGGTCTTTGTTTATTTACCTCAGATTCCGCAAAAAATGATAAGACAAAACGTAATCTTTGCTGTATAATAAAGAAAAACTGCATCGGAGATCATCGTGAACAATATTGATTTAATTTCAAAGGTTTTACAATATATCGACGTTCATATCAGCGAAGATATAAGCTTCAAAACTTTAGCTGATATATACGGGTATTCGTCTTTTCATTTTCATCGCATTTTTACAGCTATAACTAACTTGACCATAACTAATTACATAAAAGAACGTCGTTTGAAACTTGCATATAACTATTTGTTAGATAACGACTCGACGGTTTCTGATGTGTGCTTCAAATACGGTTTTAACAGCATACAAACTTTTAATCGAAGCTTTAGGGATATGTTTGGTATGACACCAACCGAAGCAAGAAGTTTGCACGCAAAGATCGAAGTACAGTCTATTGATGAAATAATCATTAAATATCAAAAGCGTATTACCATAGACGGTGACTATACTCTTACGCCCAAGTTTGTTGAAAAGTCTTCTTTTCTTCTTGCTGGTTTTCGAAAGCATACGAGCGAGGGATGGCAGGTGATAGGTGAATCTTGGTCGGAGTTAAAAGCGAATTGGGACAAGCTTGATCGTGTAGATTCATTTATGTACGGACTCGAAGATTATTCGGAAGATTTTATTCCTGAACCAATGCAGTTCTATTATATGGCAGCGGCTGAAGTGAGGGAGGTAAATAATCTTCCTGAAGGTTTCTCCGTAAAGCGAATCCCAGCATCGACTTACGCAGTATTTACTGTAAACGGAAATAATTCTAATAACGAAATCGGCAGAGCTTTCAGATATATCTATGATGTATGGCTGCCCAATTCCGAGTACTGCATTAACGATGAAATTACAGCAGATTTTGAGTTTTACGATGAACGCTGGGATTGTATGGATGGCAAC
>JAZSLR010000136.1:0-39228 GCA_045535475.1 Acutalibacteraceae bacterium
ATATGGAGGTTTATTAATTATGGCACAGAAAGTTGTCGGCTTAATTAAGTTACAGATCCCCGCAGGTAAGGCCACTCCGGCTCCCCCTGTAGGTCCTGCACTCGGTCAGCACGGTGTTAACATTATGTCCTTCACAAAGGAATTCAATGAGCGCACAAAGAACGATATGGGTCTTATCATCCCTGTTGTTATCACAGTTTATGCAGACCGTACATTCAGCTTCATCACTAAGACCCCGCCCGCAGCAATCCTCATTAAGAAGGCTTGCGGTATTGAAAGCGGTTCGGGCGTTCCCAACAAGACCAAGGTTGCAACAATCACACAGGATCAGATTCGCAAGATTGCTGAGCAGAAGATGCCTGACCTCAACGCAGCTTCAGTTGAAGCAGCTATGAGTATGATCGCAGGTACAGCTCGCAGCATGGGCGTAACCGTAGCTGATTGATGCAAACTGTGGGAGGAAAAATCCGATTTAACCACATGATTGGGAGGAATTAACTAATATGAAACACGGAAAGAAATATAACGAGAGTGCAAAGCTTGTAGACAGAGCTTCACTCTATGATCCCGACGGCGCACTTGAACTCGCCGTTAAGACAGCAAGCGCAAAGTTCGATGAAACAGTAGAAGTTCACATCCGTCTCGGTGTTGACTCACGTCACGCAGACCAGCAGGTTCGCGGCGCAGTAGTTCTCCCCAACGGTACAGGCCGTACTGTAAGAGTCGCTGTTTTCGCTAAGGGCGCAGATGCAGATGCAGCAGCTGCTGCAGGTGCAGAAGTTGTCGGCGCTGAAGACCTTGTTGCAAGAATCCAGGGCGAAGGCTTTATGGATTTCGACGTATGTATCGCAGCACCCAATATGATGGGTCTTGTTGGTCGTCTCGGTAAGGTTCTCGGTCCCCGCGGACTTATGCCCAGCCCCAAGGCAGGTACTGTTACTCCTGACGTTGCCAAGGCTGTTGTTGAAGCTAAGGCAGGTAAGATTGAGTACCGTCTTGACAAAACAAACATCATCCATTGCCCCATCGGCAAGGTTTCATTCGGCCCCGAAAAGCTTGCAGAGAACTTCAATACTCTCCTTGACGCTGTTATCAAGGCTAAGCCCGCAGCAGCAAAGGGTCAGTACATCCGTTCATGCGTTCTTGCAACAACAATGGGCCCCGGCGTAAGAGTAAATCCCAACAAGATTGGCTCAGCTGCCGCTGAAGCATAAAAAATGCTTGACAAGCACAAAATTTTGTGCTATCATATTTAAGCTGTTCTTTTTAAGACAGCAGGTGCTTTTCGCATAAAGGTTTTTAAACCGCCTGCCGAGAGAGGAAGCATACCAGAAGTAATAAAGAATTACTATGTATGTTTATGCCCTTTCCGGTAATGCGGAAAGGGCTATTTTAATTTCGTAATCATTTTCCTACGGAGGTGAAAATAAATGCCCAGCGCAAAGGTTTTAGAGCAGAAGAAACAGATTGTCGCAGAACTTACCGAGCAGCTTCAGAATTCAGTTGCAGGTGTCCTCGTTGACTATAAGGGTATCAACGTTGCTGACGACACAAAGCTTCGTAAAGAGCTTCGTGAAGCAGGCATCAAGTACACAGTAGTTAAGAACACTCTCCTCGGTTTCGCAGCTAAGAACGTAGGTCTTGACGATATGTGCGGCGTTCTCGAAGGCACAACAGCTATCGCTATCAGCCCCGATGACCACACCGCAGCAGCAAGAATCCTCTCAAAGTTTGCTGATACTCACAAGAATTTCTCAGTAAAGAGCGGTTATCTTGACGGCAAGGTTGTTGACACAGCAACAATCGACTCACTTGCAAAGCTCCCCACAAGAGACATCCTTCTTGCAACAGTTTGCAACGCATTCAATGCACCCATCGCTTCATTCGCAAGAGCTATCCAGGCTATTGTTGATAAGGGCGGCGAAGCAGCTCCCGCAGCAGCTGAAGAAGCACCTGCAGAGGCACCTGCAGAGGCTCCCGCAGAAGCATAATCAAATTAATTATTTTAAAAATCTATTTATTGGAGGAAAAATAAAATGGCATCAGAAAAGATTGCAGCAATGATTGAAACAATCAAAGAACTTACAGTACTTGAGCTTTCAGAGCTCGTTCACGCAGTAGAAGAAGAATTCGGCGTATCAGCAGCAGCAGCAGTAGCAGTAGCAGCTCCCGCAGATGCAGGCGCAGCAGCAGCTGAAGAGAAGACAGAATTCGACGTTATCCTTGCAGAAGTTGGCGCAGAAAAGATCAAGGTTATCAAGGTTGTTCGTGAGCTCACAGGTCTTGGTCTTGCAGAAGCAAAGGCAGCTGTTGACAGCGCACCCAAGGCTCTTAAGGAAGGCGTTTCCAAGGAAGACGCTGAAGCAGCTAAGGCTAAGCTTGAAGAAGTTGGCGCAAAGGTTGAAATTAAATAAGTTTGATTTCATAAAACTATCCGTTCTGTTTCGGCAGGACGGATTTTTTACACCCGTATATCCATCAATAGAAAATTTCTCTCATTAAGAGAAATCGCTTCAATAAACAGGTTATTGTTTCTTTCGGAAAAACAGGATATTATTAGCTTGTAACCGCGGCCGGGTTAACTTAAAAAATCGAAAGGTGATATACTATGACGATTTATTTTGGTGAAAATCTTAAGAAGCTCCGCAAAACCAACGATCTAACGCAGGAGGCACTTGCGGATTTCCTCGGGATGTCTTTTCAAGCGATCAGCAAATGGGAAAGAGGCGACACATTCCCCGATATAACAATGCTGCCGAAAATTGCTTCTTTTTTCGGTGTCACCGTTGACAGTCTGCTCGGTACGGATGCGATTGCAAAAGAGGAAAAGATCAAGGAATATTGTGAAAATTATTCACGTTTCTGGAACGAAAGAAAAATTGACAGGGCAAGAGATATGCTCAAAGATGCTATCGTTGAATTTCCCGGTAATTATGACCTGCTTTCAAAATACCTCAACGCACTTATTCAGGCACAGCACGATGATGATTACAAAATATCAATAAAGGCAGAAGTGCAGAGAGTGTATGATATGATACAGAGTTACTGCACGGTTGACAGCATCAGAATATGGGCAAAGAAGCTTATGTGCCGTTATCTGCGTGACCTGAGTCTTATTGAAAACAGCGGAGTTGATATCTCGGATGCGGAAAAAATTCTCTCGGAGATGCCGATTATGCAGAACACAAGGGATTATGAGGCAATGTATATGTATCCTCACGACGATGAAAAGCGTGCCGACGCCTGTGCAAACGGTATTTCGGAAATGCTACGTCTTTTCGGTGAGATAATGAACAGAAGGTATAAAAGTTTTCTTGATGCCGATGATGACATTGCGGAAGCATATATCAACCTTGTCGAAAAAGTTATGCCTGACGGCGACTACGGAAAGAGCTGGTATCTTGTTGTGATACACACCCAGAGGATCGGAGTGAAGAAATATCTCCGTGGCGATGAAAAGGCGGCACTTGAATATTTTGAAAAGGCAGTCAGACTTGCAAAAAGGTATGATGAAATGCCCGAAGTCAGCGTTCATACCTCGCCGGCAGTCAAGGGTGTTGTGTATGATAAATCCAAGGCATACAGATTCTGGGAAGGTTCATTCCTTGATGATATCAAAGACGGACTCAGAAACAGACCTCAGCTTTCGGATGAATTTAAAAACAGCGAGGAATTCAAAAGAATTCTTGCGATTGAATAAGTTTGATTTTATAAATCAAAACGCCGTGCAGAGATGCACGGCATTTTTAGCGGTCAATCATCGACCTAATAAGGTTGATGATTATTTTTTTGTCTCGTTCAGAGAGTAATGAAAAGTTTTCTGAAATCTCATTTTCAAGATATGTGTTTTGAGCTTTGGCGGTGCCCGAAACAAGATACCCCATATCACCGCCGAGAACTGAACTGATTTCTCCGAGCGTATCAAGGCTGATTTTTGTAATACCTCTTTCAATCTGACTGATATATCCGACTGAAACATCGATTTGTTCTGCTAGCCATTCCTGAGTTTTTCCTGCTTGTTTTCTTGTAGCTTTAATTCTTGAACCAATCAACTGAAAATCAACACTCATAGCTTTCACCTCTTATATATTCTGATAGCTATAGCTAAAAAAATACAGAAACTAATAGCTAAATACTTATTTATAAGTGTTGACCAGCTGACTTTTTTCTGTTATTATGATTTTAAAGAAATCTGTTGACACAGAATTCTTTATGTGAAATAATAAATAAAATATAAACGGAGGAATTGAAATGGCAGCAATTTTGTTAAAAGTTTTTTCAGTGGTAATGTCAGTGTTAGTTACTCTTTCAGGCACGTTTCCATTGCTTTTTGGCAACAGAGTTTTCTCTGACCCCGTATATGGTTCTTTTGTTGATGATGGCACTTTCTTCAGCGTTGGTTCTCTTGGAGAAGCAACCATTATTTCGGATTATGAAACAGCAAAAAATGTTTTTAATGAGGAGCAACGAGAAGAACTTAACGAAAAATATTTTGAAAAAGGTAATATGGTTTTATTTTCCGTCACGATCCCGAATTCAAGCTGTAAAGTATTTGTTAACAGTATCGCTGAATGCGGAGATACTGTTGAAATCGGGTATAGTTTAGTAAGGGACGGATGCGTAGGAGCAACAGTAATGTCAAGCGTGACGGTTGCTGTTGCGGTAAGCAAGAATATTGAAAACGTAAAACTGAACGAATCAGAAGTTTTCGTTACGTTTTGCATTCACAAATAGTAAAAAGAGCCGATGCGATTGTATCGGCTTAATTTTTTATGTTCAACGCAACTTTTCGGCACTCCCGTGCGTTCTTGTGGTTGAGAGGGGATGATTAAATGGTTCAGTCCGACAATGCATTGTTTGAAAACCTCGTCAATATACACTCAGATGCGGTCACCCGTGTCTGCTATATGAATCTTACCGACCGTGCCGACGCAGAGGATGCGTGGCAGAATGTTTTTATGAAGCTGTGGAAATCACCGAAAATGTGGAACAAGCCCGAATCAGAGCTTCATAAATGGCTTGTAACGGTTGCACTCAACGAATGCCGCGACATAAAACGCAGGCTTTTTCACCGTTCGCATTTCGACATCGACGAACTGACCGTTGAGTATACGGAGGATTTTGACAAAGAGGTTGTTACCGCGGTTAAAGAATTGCCCGAAAAATATTCACGTGTGATATATCTCTATTATTTTGAGGGTTACGATATCCGTGAAATTTCATCCATACTCTCGGCAAATGAAAACACTGTCAAATCCCGCCTCAAACGGGGCAGGGAAATGCTGAAAGGAGTGCTGAGAAATGAATAAATTCAACGTAAATACCCCTGACGAATGGAAAGAAAAACTTTTCTTGAAGATTGAAAACCCAAAGAAAAAAATAAATTATAGAGCCGTTGCGGCGATTGCGGCGGTAATTGCAGTTATTGCTGCATCAACAACGGGCTTTGCCTATTCGCAAGCACCCGAATATTTCGGTTCAATGTTATTCTCCAATTCACAAGAGAATCTGAGCAGCATCTATTCTTCCAAAAACATTGTTTTTGAAAGCCCTTCAGATGAATTTTCGCTTATTTGCAACGGTATTGCAGGCGACAGAAGAAGTATGTTTACGGTTTTTGAGCTGAAATCAAACGGTGATTTCTGCTTTGATTCTGAGGAA
Source organism: Acutalibacteraceae bacterium (assembly GCA_045535475.1). Classification (GTDB taxonomy): domain Bacteria; phylum Bacillota; class Clostridia; order Oscillospirales; family Acutalibacteraceae; genus CAG-177. The sequence continues at coordinate 5,662 of JAZSLR010000136.1, forward strand.
ATTTACTTTATCGGTGAATGGGATGTTGAAACAATGCCTCTGAATCTTGACGGCTATTCGATAGGCTCATCCTCAACGTATGTTGACGAGAAAACCGTGCTGATTGATGTTTTTTTCAATTCGCAATCGCTCAATATAATCGGTGGGGTTCTTAATCTTGAACTCAAGGATATTGTTATCGGTTTTGGTGACAACAAGGAGGTAATTGTTCCCGGCGAATTCAAGGGAAAAATAAAGATTGATTATCCGAATACTGTTGTCAATCTTTCAAAAACAAAAAACATTGCGAATTCCGAAGGTGTTTTCGCAAAGGGAAAAGATGCTTGGATAAGCAATCTCGGTTTTGCGTTTGAATTAAAGGTTGTTGACGGTTCAGACAGAATTGCCGCCTTTGAAGACCACGAATTGATATTCAAAAAAATGACCCTGAATTATAACGACGGTTCATCCGAGGATTTCATAATGAGATTGCCGCCTCAGTCGGACAATGATGTGAGTGTCGGAATGGTTTCAAAAAATGAATATTTAATCAGGTTTGAAGGCAAATTCCCGAAGCTTATAAATTCATCCGAGGTTGTTTCGGTTGCGTTTGATGATTGTATACTATTCGTAAAATAGAAAACAAAAAAACAGACACCCAAAAGGTGTCTGTTTTTGCTTGGCGGAGAAGGGGAGACTCTCCCCCTCAGAAACATAGTCGCACTGCTTGCTTGGAGCGCTTCGCATTGCTCCTTGTTTCTTCACCTCACCGCCTCGCTGTATCCGCCACAGGCGGCGCATCGGCGGTTCGCCCCACGCCGGTTCCCGGCGCGGTCGTTCACAAAACAAAAAACAGAACCAATGCAAATGCATCAGTTCTGTTTATGGCGGAGAAGGGGAGACTCGAACTCCCGCGCCGGTTTCCCGACCTACGCCCTTAGCAGGGGCGCCTCGTCACCAACTTGAGTACTTCTCCACGATGGTAACTTATATATAAAATATTAAGTTCAAAAAAATGGCGGAGAGAGTGGGATTCGAACCCACGGTACCCGTAAGGGTACGACGGTTTTCAAGACCGTTCCGTTATGACCACTTCGGTATCTCTCCGTAAATTGCTTATATATGTTATCACATCGGGGCGTTATTGTCAATAGCTTTTTGGATTTTATTGATATTTATTTTAAAAAACACCGCACGGCCCTCAACAGACAGTGCGGTCCGGATTATTTTTCAATTGTTTCCTCGGCAGCGGTCATTTCGTTGATGAGGGGAGGACGGAAGAAATTGAAGGCGTGCTTATGCACATCAATAACAACCTTGCTGTCGTCACCGCCGTATTCACCGTCAAGAGTCCAGGGAAGCGGCGAGCCGTCAAGGGTTTCAATCTCGATATGCTTACCCTTGAGGAAAATAATATTGGGATTGTTGAGGTCCTTTTTGAGCACAGCGCCTGCAAGCGATGCCCAGCCTTTGACAGTACCGGGATTCTTTGCGAGGAGAATTTCGTAAAGACCGTCGTTAAGGCAGACCTCGTTGCGGTCAAGATGGATAACCTTGCCGACCGTATAGGAATTTGAGATCGCACCGAAAATAAATTCCCCCTCAACCTCAACTCCGTCAACAACACAGCGGAGAGGGATGTTATGGATATCCTTGATTTCCTTTGCTGCTTCATAGAAATAAGCGAATCTGCCGATTTTATTTTTGAGGCTCTGCGGAGTTGCATAAGAGCATTCCGTCAGCGCGCCGAATGAAGCAACATATGTAAAATATTTGCCGTTGAAGGTAGCAAGGTCAAAAGGAAGTGCCTCTTCTTTTACGATAAGCTGAGCCGCCTTTGCCGATGACCTGACGGGAAGACCGAGGTTGTTGGCAATTTCGTTGGTTGTTCCTGCAGGCATATAGCCGATATCAGGCTTGCTTTCAAGCTGCATAATGCCGTTCATCATTTCGCAGAAGGTGCCGTCACCGCCTCGGCAGATAACGATATCGAATTTGCTGCCGTGTTCAAGGGCATAGTCGGTTGCGTCGCCTGTTTTGGTTGTATGCATTATGGTAATATTATAGCCGTGGGAACCGAAAACCGCTGTTGCATCCATAAGGTCGTCGTTTATTTTGTTGATTCCCGAACAAGGGTTGATTATCAGAAGGAGGTTCTTTTTCATACGCTTACCTTCGCTTTCTTTCGACTTGATGTTACAATTATATTATTATATCACTAATTGTAACGTCACGCAAGCCTAAATGTGTGAATTTATATTATATTAAAAACTGTCCCACCAAAGTAAGACAGTTTCAGCTTCATCTATTCAATAAATAGTCAATTCCTCTTAAATACCCGTCAAATCCGAGTCCGATAAACGACTTTTCGCAAGCCATACCCGCATAGGATGTCTGCCTGAAATCCTCTCTTTTCGATACATCGGAGATATGAATTTCAACCGCGGGGATTGCAACGGATTTGAGCGCATCGAGAATGGCAACGCTTGTGTGGGTGTATGCGGCGGGGTTGATAACGATTCCGTCAAACTTGCCGAAAGCCGCCTGAATTTCGTCAACAATGGAGCCTTCGTGGTTGGATTGAAAAATTTTAACCTCAACATTCTTTTCTGCCGCGTAGTTTTCAATCAGCGCGCATAGGTCGGCATAGGTGTTTTTGCCGTAAATATCGGGTTCTCTGATGCCGAGCATATTAAGATTCGGTCCGTTTATTACAAGGATACGCATTCGCAAATCCTCCTTACTGTTATTTCGGGGTTGGGGTCAACCTCAACGGTAAAATCCGCTGTTTCGAGGTATAACGGAAGCCTTTCGGCGTGCATCTTCTTCAGCACTTCCGGACTTTTCGAAAGCGGTCTGCCGTCGGTTGCGAGAGAATCAATATCGGCATTAAGGAAGATGACTGTTGAATTTTCACGCAAAGCAATTCTGTTTTCTTCTCTGAGAATTGCGCCGCCGCCCGTTGCGATTATTTTGCCCGCGCCCCTGCCTGCAAGCTTTACGGCTTCAGCTTCACGACTGCGGAATTCGGCTTCGCCGTATTTTGTGAAGATATCGGGAATGGATTCGCCTGATGCATCGATAACCATAGCATCGGTGTCAACGCACTCACGCCCCGTCTTTTCCGAAAGAAGGGCGGCGACGGTTGATTTTCCGCATCCGGGCATACCGACAAGCACGATATTTTTCTGCTCTGCGATGATGGAATTATATATTTCGTCAATGCGCGAAAGCGGAATTGATTTGCCCGTAAAGATTTCTGCGGCTCTGAGTGCCTGGGCAACGAGCATATAAAGACCGTTAATGCAGTCGATTCCGAGTTTTTCTGCATCGAGAAGAAAAACGGTGCGCGCGGGATTATAAATCAGGTCAAGAGCCTTGCGGCATTTTGTGAATTCAGAAAGGTCAATAAGCCTTTCGCCGTTATTCGGATACATTCCGACGGGAGTTGTGTTGACGATAATATCCGCATCGCGGTGACGGCTGATGTTGCCGTAGTTTTCTTCTCCCGAACGGGATACGACAACGATTTCCCTCGCGCCTTCATCTGCGGCAACGTGGTGCACCGTAAGGCTTGCGCCACCCGAACCGAGAATGAGAACCTTTTTGCCCTTAAAGTCACAGCCGCATTTCTTTGCCATATAAAGAAAGCCGAAATAATCTGTGTTGTCGCCGTAAAGAGTGCCGTCGGCACGTCTTATGACGGTGTTGACGCTTCCAACCTTTTCTGCCGTTTCGCTTCGCTCGTCACAGCGGTTGAACGCTTCGATTTTGTAGGGAATCGTGACGTTGAAGCCTTTTAGAGAAGAGTCGGCAAAAAATGAATCGAGGCATTCCGGCTCCATCGGATAAAGCTTGTATTCATAGTCACACAGATGTGCGTGAATCTGAGGCGAAAGCGAATGACCGAGCTTTCTGCCTAAAAGACCGAACATAATTATTCCTCCGTATAACTGCCGAGATAGCTGAACTGCTGAGAATCGTTTTCAAGCTCGCTGAGGAGTGCTTTAAGATTTTCGGAATATACCGATGCATCAATATCAAAGTAAAACATAAATTCAAAATTGCTGCCGGGTATCGGACGGCTTTCAAGCTTTGTCATATTAAGCCCGAGGGCGGCAAATCTTGAAAGAATGTTGTAAAGCGAGCCGGGCTCGTGGGGAACGGTCATCATAAAGCTTGTCTTTTTTGCGCCGGGATATATTTCGGGTTTCTTTGAAATGCAGATAAATCGTGTGTAATTATTATCGGTGTTCTGAATTCCCGTTTTGAGAATGCTAAGACCGTAAAGCTCTGCGCTGTCCTTCGAACCGATTGATGCGCAGTCCTTTCGTCCGCTTGCGGCAACCATCTTTGCGGCAACCGCCGTGTTTTCACAAACAGTAACTTTAACACCGAGAGAAGAAAGATATTCCGAGCATTGATTGAGTGCCTGCTCGTGTGAAAACACCTCTTTGATGTCGGAGATTTCAACTCCCGTGGGAGCGAGAAGCGAGTGCCTGACAAAGAGCTTGAGGCTGTGGACAATGTAGAATTTATGCTCGTTCATAAGGTCATAAACCTTGTTGACCGTACCCGCTGTGCTGTTTTCGACGGGAAGAACGCCGTAACGGCACAGACCGCTGTCAACTGCTCTGAAAACATCCTCAAAACTTTTACAATAGACAATCGATGGATAAGCGAACATCTTGTCACACGCGAATTGCGAATACGCGCCCTCAACACCCTGGCAGGCAACAACCGCTCTGTCGGGTCTTTCGCAGGGAGTTGATGCGGTCACCTCTTCAATCATTTTTGAAAGGCTTGATTTGGGGGTTATGATTCTTTTCTGATACGAACGGCTGAGGTTGAATATCGTTTCATAAAGAGTTTTTGTGTATCCCTGAAGTTCAGAAGGCATATCTTCGGTAACGCTGTTGAGAACATTGCGCTCACGCTCTTTGTTGAAAACGGGCATATTGTTTTCTTTTTTATATTTTGCTATTTCTGCGGCGGTTTCCATACGCTCTTTGAAGAGCTTTGTCAGTTCGTCGTCGATTCTGTCAATTTCGTTTCTTAAATCTTTAATATCCATAGGTTTACCTCAATAAATAATCTGCGATAACAATTGCAGCCGCTGCTTCAACACACGGCACCGCTCTGGGCACAATGCACGGGTCGTGTCTGCCGCCGATGACAAGTTTTTCCTCGCATCCCGTTTCGGTGTTGACCGATTGCTGTTCTTTGCCTATAGAGGGAGTCGGTTTTACGGCGCATCTGAAAATTATCGGCATACCCGATGAAATTCCGCCGAGAATACCGCCGTGGTTGTTGGTTGCGGTTGAGATTTTTCCGTCAACGCATACGAAATCATCATTATTTTCGCTTCCGAGCATTTTTGCGCCGTCAAATCCAGAGCCGAATTCAATTCCCTTGACTGCGGGGATGCCGAAAACGGCAGAGCTTATTCTGTTTTCGATGCCGTCGAAAATCGGGTCGCCGATGCCCACGGGCATTCCGACGATTGCACATTCGATTGTACCGCCTATCGAATCGCCGCTTTCCTTCGCATCGTAAATCTCTTTTCTCATATATTCGCCTTGTTTTTCGTCGATGACGGGGAATGTTTTTTTGGCAAGAGCATCAAAACAGTCTGAATTAACGTTAACGGGGTCGAATCTTTTGTCGTCTGTTTTGCCGATTGACGAGATGTGTGCGCCGATATATATACCTTTTTCCTCAAGAATCTGCATACAAACCGCACCTGCAAAGCAGAGGGGAGCGGTCAGTCTGCCGCTGAAGTTGCCGCCGCCGCGGATGTCGTTGAAGCCGTTGTGTTTTATCATAGCGGCAAAGTCGCTGTGCGAAGGTCTGGGAAGAATGCGGAGCTTGTCATAGTCACCCGAGCGGGTGTTGGTATTTTCGATAACCGCGCAAAGAGGTGCGCCGCAGGTAACATTATCAACTACGCCCGAAAGAATCTTAACTTCATCTGCTTCTTTCCGAGGAGTCGAAAGGTCGCTCTGACCGGGTGCGCGCCTTGCCATAAAAGCGGCAGTTTTTTCGGTGTCGATTTTAAAGCCTGCGGGCAGGCCGTCAATCACAATACCGATTGCATCGGAATGTGACTGACCGAAAATGGTTATATTTATGTTATTTCCGAAATTACACGACATTTGCTTTTCCTCCCAGCTTGTTAAAATCTTCAAAAAATGTGGGATAAGATTTATTGACCGCTTCAGCGTTGCGGATAATAACATCGTCCTTGCATTTCAGTGATGCAACAGCCGCCGCCATAGCGATTCTGTGGTCATTGAATGAATCTGTTTCGCCGCCCGTAAGAAACGACTTTCCGATGATTATCATTCCGTCATCGGTTTCTTTTACGTCACCGCCGAGCGAACGGAGCATACTCACAGTGGTCATTATTCTGTCACTTTCCTTGATGCGGAGTCTTTCGGCGTTGAAAATGACGGTTTTGCCATCTGCGGTTGAGGCGATTGCCGCTATGACGGGCACCGCATCGGGAATATCCGAAGCATCGATTCTGCATCCGTGAAGCGAGGATAAATCCGCTTTGAAACTGCTGCCGTTTCGGATAATTTCAGCACCCATATTTTTAAGCACATCAATTATCGCCTTGTCACCCTGGGTTGAGTCGGGGTTAAGACCCGTAACCTCCGCACCCATACAGAGCGGGAATGCGGCATTTGACCAGTCCGCTTCAACCGTAAAATCACAGCCGTTAAGACCGACTGAATTTATATAAAAAGTATTGTTTTCTTCTTTGATATCTGCCCCGAATGTGCGCAAAACCTCAAGCGTTATGTCGATATAGGGTCTTGACTGCACGGGAGGAAGAAGCTTTATCGCTCCGCCGCCGAGATATGAAAGAGCGATGAGCAGACCTGTTACAAACTGCGAGCTTACATCACCGCGGAGAGTGTATTCGCCTGCTGATATTTTTCCCGAAACAGAAAGAGGAAAAGAATCGGAAATTTCCGCACCCATACGGATTAATTCTTCCTTGAGAGGGGAGAGCGGTCTTTCGGGGAGTCTGCCGTGCGCGTGGATTTCGGTTTTGATGCCTATTGCGCAGATTACGGGCAAAAGGAATCGGAGCGTTGAGCCGCTTTCGCCGCAGTTAATCACCGCATTTTCAGGCAAAGCACCAATCGGCGTCACCGTATAGGTAACACCGTTTTTTTCTATTCCTGCGCCGAGATTGCGAAGGCAGTCAACCGTTGCCTCGATGTCGGCAGAGGTAGTGTTGATTTTTATTTTGCTTTCATCATTTGCAAGGCAGGTGCAGATTAACGCTCTGTGTGCAAAGGATTTTGAGGCTATACTCTCAACGCTGCCCGAAATAACTGAGGGGGTGATACGGATATCCATTATTTACACTCCGCAATCTTATATAAAACTTCAACCGGAATCTTTTTCAGAACACACTCGCCGATGACCTTCGGCACAACAAAATTGATTGTTTCGCCCGTACGTTTTTTATCCGAGAGGGCGATGTCCGCAAGGTCTGAGGGTGCGAAATCACATTCAACGGGCAGGCTGTTGTTTTTATTCGCTTCAACAATCGCCTTAGTGCAATCTGCATCGCTCCAGCCGAGTGCATAAGACGCTTTTGCGGCAATAGCCATACCGATTGCAACCGCACTTCCATGAGAAATTTCAAAATTGCTGAGCTTTTCAATCGAATGAGCCATAGTGTGACCGAAGTTGAGAAGCTGACGTTCTCCAAGGTCGAATTCATCCTTGGCAACAACATTTCTCTTAAGCTCAACACAGCGTGCGATAATGCTTTCCATATCTGATTTTACATCGCCGCCGCTTACTTTGTCAAACAAATCCTTATCAAAAATAACGCCGTATTTTATGACTTCAGCCATACCGTCGGCAAAAACACTTTCGGGGAGTGTACCGAGGGTGAGCGTATCGCAAAGCACGAGTGCAGGTTGCCGGAATGCGCCCATCAGGTTTTTACCTGCCTTGAGGTTTACGGCAGTCTTGCCGCCGACGGACGAATCGACCGCCGCAAGCAGAGTTGTCGGCACTTGAACAAACTCAATGCCGCGCAGATACAGCGATGATGCGAGTCCTACCATATCGCCCGTAACGCCGCCGCCGAGCGCAACGGCAAAATCCGTGCGGGTGAGCCTGCTTTCCGCCATAAATTCAACAAGCTCAAAGAGAGTTTCCTTGCTTTTTGATTCTTCGCCTGCAGGGAAGATGAATTCGAGAGTTTCAATTCCCGCATTTTCAAGGCTTGACTTTGCCTTGTCAAGCCATAAAGGCGCAATGTTGCTGTCGGTAACAATAACCGCTCTGCCCTTACCGAGAAGCGAAGCACATCTTTCACCGAGGGAGGAAAGAATCCCTTCGCCGATTATAACATCATATTTTTTTGAAGCATTGACATTGATTATTTTCATAATGCAACCCTACTTTGCCTGTTTTTTGCTGTCTGTACCTTCCTTGAGGAGAGCGACAAGACCTTCTCTGTCATCGGTCTTGAGGGCGGCGCTGTATTCGCTCAGCCGCTCAACAAGAAAATCAATTTCGCTTATGAGATTATCCTTGTTTTCAAAGAAAAGCTCTGTCCACATTTTTTCATTGAGCTTTGAAACGCGGGTCAGGTCTCTGTAACTGCCTGCCGAAAATCCTTTTTGCTTTACGGCGGTATGGCTCTTGACATAAGCGTTGGAAATGATGTGAGGAAGCTGAGAAGTGAACGCTATTACTTTATCATGTTCTTCGGGAGTTGTAAAGTTTATTGCACCGAAATCTGCATCATTAAGCACATTTCTGAACTTTTCGAGGACTCGGATGTCCGTGTTTTCTTTCGGAGTAACTATCATCGTTGCATTTTTAAAAAGATTTCCTCTTGATGAATTGAATCCCGAAAACTGTGTGCCCGCCATCGGATGTGCACCGATAAAGACGAACCCGTTTTCTTCCGCAAGCTTTTCACACGGTGCGCAAATCGGTCGTTTAACGCCGCCGCAGTCCGCAACTATTGCACCCTTTTTGATTTTTTTTGCATACATTTTAACGAATTCAACCGTTGCCTGCGGATAGAGAGCAACGAATATCATATCGCATTCGCCGATGTTTGATTCGTTCATTTCGTCTGTGATTGCACCGACCATTTTTGCCGCCAGAAGTGAGCTTCTGTTGCGGTCAAGACCCAAAACCTCGTGCTTACCGCAGTCGCTAAGTGCTCTTGCGAGTGACCCTCCGATAAGACCAAGACCTGCTACGCCGATTTTCATAATATCACCTTAAAATTTAGTCATAATCTCTCTGATTGCGTTTGCCTCTTTAACAACCTTTGCGAATTCCTCGGGTCTGAGCGCCTGAGGACCGTCACACATTGCGTGCGCGGGGTCGTTGTGAACCTCAATCATAAGTCCGTCTGCGCCTGCCGCAACCGCCGCAAGGGCAAGGGGACGCACCATTCTTGCCATACCTGCCGCGTGGCTGGGGTCAGCAATGATGGGAAGATGTGTTTTTTCTTTGAGAAGGGCGATTGCCGAGATATCCATTGTGTTTCTGGTGTAATGTTCAAAGGTTCTTATGCCTCTTTCGCAGAGCATAACCTTGCTGTTGCCGCCTGCCATAATGTATTCCGCGCTCATAAGAAGCTCTTCCATTGTTGCGGCAAGACCTCTTTTTAGGAGAATGGGTTTGTCGGTTTTTCCGAGTTCTTTGAGAAGCTCAAAGTTTTGCATATTTCTTGCGCCGACCTGAATAACATCGACGTTTTCAAACATCGGGAGATGAGAAAGGTCCATAATTTCCGTAACTATGGGCGCTCCCGTTTCTGCCTTTGCTTTTTCAAGAAGCTCAAGGCCTTCCGCTCTCATACCCTGGAATGCGTAGGGTGAGGTTCTCGGTTTGAATGCACCGCCGCGAAGAAAGTTTGCGCCCGCCGCCTTGATATCGTTTGCAATTGAGCAAATCTGCTCGGGCGATTCAACGGAGCAAGGACCTGCGATGAACTGGAAGTTGCCGCCGCCGATTTTATGACCGCATACATCGATTACCGTATCATCGGGATGGAATTTTCTGTTTGCGCTCTTATAGGGTTCGCTGATTCGTGCAACATTGTTAACGATATTGAGTCCGCTGATGAGGTCAATATCAACGTGACTTGTGTCTCCGACAAGTCCGAGAATTGTGTCATACTGACCGTTACTGCGGTGAATTTCAAGATTAAGGCTTCTGAGCCATTCAACAAGATTTTCAATCTGAGCTTCGTCTGTTCCTTTTTTTATTGATACAATCATTTCAAACTACCTCCGAAAAAATAAACCCCGCAGTGTAAATTTCACTGCGGGGTGTTAAAACCTCGATTACATTTCGTTTTACAGCAAAACCTACTAAACCCTATCAAGTTACTTGATAAAGTAAAAGTAAAAGTATGCTGTTGCGAAAACGCTCTTAGTCATCGAATAACCTCTGCTTTGTTATTTGTTGCCTATAGAATAGCACTCTGAAATTGATTTGTCAATAGTTTTTGCGGAAAAACTTTAGCGATTTAAAGCTTTTAATCGGCATATCATCTGCTTTCGATGTTTATCTGGCAAACTGCCATTGCATCAAGCGCGCGCTCGTGGCTTTCGGGCGTTACGCCCGCACAGCACGCCGCATCAACCGAAACCGGAGTTTCGGGAAGAAAAGCCTTGATGAGCATTGCGTTTGAAATAACGCAGATATCCGTGCAAAGACCGATGAGGGTTATGCTTTCGATTTTTTCTTCATAGGTGTCGTATGCTTTAAGAAGCTGACCGAGTGCAACGCTTCCGAATGTCGGCTTGTCAATGGGTTCTTCTTTGCGCAGAGCATCAAGCTCGGGATGAATCTGCCATCCGTCCGTGCCTTTTATGCAATGCTCAACGGGAAGATTTGCACCTTCTTGGGTGCCGAGATAATCGGCTTCGTGTGTATCTCTTGTGAAAAGGATTCTTCCGTCAAAGCTTTCGATTTTTTCTTTTACGGCAGGCAGAATGGCAACAGCCTCTTTTGTGCCGAGTGCGCCGTCAATAAAATCATTCTGCATATCAACAACAATAAGAAATTTCATATCATTACCTCTATTCAAAAATCATAATATCGTTTTCATAAGGATTGTCGATGCGCTTTACATCGTAATATGCCTGAGGAAATTTCGGAACGGGGTTTTCATAAACAAGCGACGTGTCAACCTCGGGGCTTTCGCCGTCGCGCAGAAGCCTGCCGACCACAACAAGCCTTGCATCCTCAAAGTCGTAACAGCAGGTTGAGAGAGTGAGGATTTTATCGTTTTCGTTGACATCAACACCCGTTGTGTAAAGCTTACGCTTGTCAATTTCAGTAATATAATTATTGAATCTTTCCGTGCCGCCGTTAACAAAAATATAGTTGAACACTCTGCCGTTATCGTCCTTCGGCTTGCTGTTGGAAATGAAAACAGCGTAAATCTTGAATGTATAGTCACCGTAAAGCGTGCTCATTCCGATAAGCGGAGCGTTTTTGAAGGTTTCAGGGTTTCTGTACTGTTCAAGAGTGCCGAAAATCTTGTCATCGTGGCGCATATTATGGCCGTAGATGACCGTGTTACGGCTGAGATTTTTCAGATTGCAGTTGAAATCAAAGAAAGGCACACCGTAAGAAGTGTATTTTCCGTAAATGTCACGGCGCAGATATTTATCGTTATCGTCAGCCTGAACAACGGAATAATTTATGTTCAGCTCCGGAATTGAAATCCAGCCAGCAAAATCGGGGTTGATTGCATAAAGGTCGGAGAAAGCGGGATTCATTCCCTCGGGGAATTCGATGTCGGGATATTTAGCCTTGATTTCAATCCACGGGTCAACCATCGGAGTTGTTGTAACCTGAGAAACAAGCTGAGCAATTTCCTCGGATTGCTTATTTTCTTTCAGTGGCTCAATCAGATAGTTGTTAATCAGCACCGCAGCACCACTGACGGCAACAAGAATCGCAAGAATCATTATGATTTTTCTTATCAAAGAACTCATTTGAACGGTATTCCGGGCAGTTTCGGGCTTCTTTCCTGCAATATCCGCCATCATTTCGGCTACGGTTGCATATCTTTCTGATTTGTCAAAAGCAAGAGATTTTATTATAATATTTTTCTCTCTTTCACCGATGTTTTCGGGGAAGCAAAGTTCACGCCCCTTGACTCTTTCGGGAGCGGAGGGAGGCATCATACCCGTTACCGCTTCATAAAGAATTGCACCTATGGCGTAAACGTCCGTAAATGCACCGCAATGCTTGGTGCCGAGCTGTTTTTCGGGTGCATCAAAAGGAGATACCGTGCTTTTGGGCGGGTAGGAATAACCGGTCATTGAGGTTATCTTTCCGTCGGTCATTATCAGCGAATAGGGTGAAATGCTGCCGTGCCATTTTCCTGCTTTGGCAAGCTTTTCAGCACAGTCAGTAACAGGCTTCATCAGCGAAACAGCTTTTGAAAAGCTCATAGTTTTGCGGTTTCCGATTGATGAAGAGAGCGGCGCACCGCTGTTGACCGAGCACACATAATAGAAAGTGGAGTTTTCCGCAAAGCAGTCCGCAAAATTAAGAATGCTTGTTTTTGAAACGCCGCAGAGCTTAAGGTAGTGTGCATAATAAGCGGCAATTTCCTTGTCGCCCCTTGCATGGCAGTTTTCATCGTGGAATTTGATTATCATTTCACCCGGAAGTCGGTAAACAAGCTTTTCGTTGAAGTATTCGTATATTTTAACTCTCTGACGGGTAGCGGTATCGAGTGCATAATAGGAAGCAAATATTTTTTCTTTTGAAATTATGCCGCCGAGAATATATTTTTTGTTGAGCCTTGTGCCTATGGGCAGGCATTCGGGCGGATTCTTCTGCTCTTTGCTGCCGCTGAAGCCGCAGAGAGAGCAGGATTTAGCGTCATCCGGACACTCGTTGAGGCAGTAAATGCAACGTTTCATATTTACCTCCTTTCTCACAGTTGAAAAACACCGACCGATGTGGTATAGTGTTAATAATGTAAAATATTATTCTCAGGTGATTATAAATGAAAAACGGATTTTTTGCAATGGTTTCAAGAATGAAATATATCAACCGCTGGGCACTTATGAGAAATGAGCATAGTGAGAATCTCTGCGAGCACAGCTTTGAGGTTGCCGTTATTGCTCACGCACTTGCTGTTATCGGTAACAAACGATTCGACAAGGTTCTCAGCGGCGAAAGAGCAGCTCTTATCGGACTTTATCACGATGCGCCCGAAACCCTGACGGGCGATATGCCGACCCCCGTTAAGTATTACAGCGAGGAGGTACGCAATGCATATAAAACCGTTGAGGAAAATGCGTGCAAGAGCCTCGTTTCAATGCTTCCCGAGGATTTCAGAGAAGAATTTTCGGCGATGTTTATTCCCGAAAAAGGGGATGAAGAGCTTTGGAAGCTCGTCAAAGCCGCCGATAAAATCAGTGCACTTATCAAGTGCAACGAAGAGAAAAAGGCAGGCAATTCGGAATTCGTTAAAGCAGGCGAGGGGCTCAGAGCCGCAATTGAGAATCTTGATTGCCCCGAAGCGAAGGTTTTTGTTGAAGAATTTCTGCCCGCTTACGAAATGACTCTCGATGAGCTGAGGGAACAAAACTGAAGCCGTAACATTATTCTACACCGAACAAAGCTTTATATCAATATCAAAAAAGAAAAGATTTTGTTATATTTTATTGACAATGTCAAGCTCAAGCTTTATAATTCATTTGAAAAAGGGCCCATAGCTCAGCTGGGAGAGCGTTCGGTTCGCATTCGAAAGGTCGAGGGTTCGAATCCCTTTGGGTCCACCAAACGGGCATTGGATGAACACCTGTTTTTTTCAAAGGCGGCTTTGCCGTTCAGGTGTTAATCTGATGCAAAACAGAAAAGAGAGTCAGGGTATAAAACCTTGGTTCTCTTTTCTGCTTTGTGGTTATTGGTTGTATGAATATAAAATATTATTGATAACTATTGCATTTTTTATAAAATATTGATAAAATAAAAACAGTATGTATCTTTTTGCGAAAATTGAGAAAATTTATTTAAGGAGACACGCAAATGAAAAAAATTGTTGCCGCAATTCTCTGTATACTGCTTGTTGCGGGCATGGTTCCTGCTTCGATGATGCTTGCAACTGCAGAAGCGACAAGCAACCGTGTTGTTGACGCAAGCACTCTTGACGAATGGAAGAACTATTTCGGAGAAGATGTTAAAAGCACAGTCAATGCCGGCGGTGTCTGGACAGATAAGTCTGTATTTGCTGACACGGAAGAATTTCCGGGCAGTGTCAAAATGACCGATGAGGACAACAACCTTCTTGTTGCTCTTTCGGCCATTGCGTCAAAAAAATCCATTAACGGTATTTCTCACAGCCCGACCGACACAATGATTGTTGTTGACCTGTCAGGCTCAATGTATAACAAAAGCCAGAATCATGATGATGTTACACCAATGGTAAGTGCTCTTAATACAGCTATAAAAAAATTGAATTCCATCAACGAGCTTAACCGTGTAGGTGTTGTTCTTTATTCAGGCAACCACTCCCTCGGAGCCTCCGATTCCTCTGTTGCAACAGTTGTTCTTCCGTTAGGCAGATATGCTTCAAGCAATTCCGACGGTACTTTCTTTAAAGCGGCTAAAGACGGAGACTATATGAAGGTCAGCCTTGCATCTAATATAACACAACTTTCCAACGGCAAGTGGGTTGAGTTCAAATCAAATTACAGCAAGGTATCACGAGGCGGAACATATACTCAGCTCGGCTTATATAAAGCGTGGCAGGAGTTTGAAAAAGCCGATGTTAAGGTTACAAACGGTGCTCAGCAGGGCGAAACCCGACTTCCCGTTATCGTTCTTATGAGTGACGGTGCACCTACCACCGCCACGTCCGACTTCGCAAATGTCAAAACATCAAACACAGGAAACGGCCTCGGCAGCGGCAATTACAGCTGTGCAACCGATGAAATTGCGTTTTTAACACAGCTTACAGCCGCATGGGTACGTAAAAACACAGAGGCTCATTACGAAAAAACACCGCTGTTTTACACCCTTGGTCTTGCAATGGAAGGCTCTGCCGTGGGAACCAGCGTTCTCGACCCCGAAAATTCAACTTCGGGCATCAACACCCACTGGGATAATTTCCTTGCTCTCAAAAAAGGCGGCAGACTCACATTGAAAAATGTTCCCGGCACCGCAAACAACTCCAATCCCGGCAAAAAAGATGTTACAATTTATCAGAATGATTGGATTAACAATGAAGCTGATCAAAACTATGTTAACAGATATTTCAGCACAAGCGACGGCGACGGTCTTGCTGCTGCGTTCGGTGACATTGTAAATGAAATCAGCGCCCAGTCCCGTTATTATCCCACATTTGCCGATGAAGGCGATTATCACACCGACGGTTACATAAGCTTTGACGATGAAATCGGCGAATTTATGGAAGTAAAGGATATCAAGGGCATTCTTGTCGGCGAAACACTTTACACGGGCGCTATGCTTGCCTCAAAGCTCAATAATGATAAAGACGGACTCGGAACTGTTGCAAATCCGACCGATCTCGGTAATGAGTTCATCGGATCGGTTAAGACCCGTTTGGGTATCAGTGACCTTAAAATAGCGCAGAAGCTGGTGGATGATGCATATAATGCAGGTCAGCTCAGTCCGTTCAATGAAACCACAGGTGATTACAGCAACTACATAGGCTGGTATGCCGATGAAAACGGCGAATATATCGGCTTCTGGGAAGAAAGCCATTCGGATGAAGATATACCCGACGGCGCAAAATATATTAACCGCTCCTACGGTTTCCTCGGAGAAACATATGTCGGTATGGATGAGGGCAATATGATGTATATGTCCGTTCAGGTTCATACAAACATTGAAAACGGACATCAGGCAGTTATCTGGAAAATTCCTGCTTCCCTTGTACCGACGGTTTCTTACGAGATTTCGTTTGAGGGCGGCAGCTATGAAGAAGCTGAAAATATTACTGTAAAATACACCGGCGCAGAGCCCGTCAGACTTTTGTTTGAAACAGGTTTACGTTCCGATATCAATGATTCCAATATTGATGAAATAATGGAAAATGCAGGCGACAAGCACAAGGCTCCCGACGGAAGCTATTATTTCTATTCAAACCGTTGGGGCGATGAGGACGGCGGCAATATTGATTACAACGATCCCTACAGTCACCTCACAACAATAACAGATTTTGAGCCTGCACTTGAA
Organism: Acutalibacteraceae bacterium; assembly: GCA_045535475.1. Taxonomy (GTDB): domain Bacteria; phylum Bacillota; class Clostridia; order Oscillospirales; family Acutalibacteraceae; genus CAG-177. The sequence continues at coordinate 21,877 of JAZSLR010000136.1, forward strand.
AACGACCGTTATTATTACCGTGAGGATTCTCCCGTTTATATACTGAAAAACGGCGAGTATATACTTGCAACCGACATCAGCGACACAACTCAGACATATTACCGTGCACGCAGAGTGTTCGAAATTGTCGGCAACGGTGATGAAGCGGAAATCAAATGGATTCACGAGGAAATCGCACCCGAATCTCTTGAAAAAGCAGTAGAAACACCGACAGGAACTTATTATATTCCCGAAGGCACGGTTTACCGCAAACTTGATGACTTCCGCTTGGAAAAAGCCGAAAACAGCTCCGAAACACTTACATATTATAATTATCCCAGCGTTGTACTGCCTGACGAAAACAGCGGATATCATATCGATACTTTCCTCGGAAATAACGGCCGCCTTAATGTAATTCCTGCGGAACAGCCGACTGAGCCTTCAACAGAGCCTTCGACTGAACCCTCGACTGAGCCTTCAACGGAGCCCTCAACCGAGCCCTCGACTGAGCCCTCAACTGAGCCTTCGACAGAACCCTCGACTGAGCCTTCAACGGAGCCCTCAACCGAGCCTTCGACAGAACCCTCGACTGAACCTTCAACCGAACCCTCGACTGAGCCTTCGACAGAGCCATCAACTGAACCCTCGACTGAGCCTTCGACAGAACCTTCAACCGAGCCCTCGACTGAGCCTTCGACAGAGCCATCAACTGAGCCCTCAACCGAGCCTTCGACAGAACCCTCGACTGAGCCATCAACTGAGCCCTCAACCGAGCCCTCAACCGAACCTTCGACAGAGCCCTCGACAGAACCTTCAACGGAGCCCTCGACAGAACCTTCAACGGAGCCCTCAACCGAGCCCTCGACCGAGCCCTCGACTGAGCCCTCAACCGAGCCCTCAACCGAACCTTCGACAGAGCCCTCGACTGAGCCCTCAACCGAGCCCTCAACCGAACCTTCGACAGAGCCCTCGACAGAACCTTCAACCGAGCCCTCAACAGAGTCCCCAACCGAGTCCTCAACGAAGCCTACGACGGTAGCCGGTTCAAATTCAACAACAAAAGGTGAAACTAAAGTAAGCACAACAACCAAGGTTCATACCAAACCCGGCGCAGGTAATGAGGGTGGAACCATAGCAAAACCCGGTACGGGCAACGAGAACAAAACCACAAGCAATCTCGCTGTTGATTCAGAAAGCTCTGCCGATTCGGATATACCCGCAACAGGAAGCACGGCGAATATCTGGGTAATGTTTGCGGCTTTCTTTATCGGTATCGGATGCTCTTTCACAATTGTTACACTCAAAAGAAAAGAGCGCAATTCCATAAATTGATATATTAAACAGGATATTTTCTGTTAGGAAGCTCGGCTTTGACCGGGCTTCTTTTATTGTATTTGCCCCCTGGCTGTGCCAGGGGGCAAATACAAACAAACGGAACAGTTCGTGCTTGAACTGTTCCGTAAATTTTTATTTATTGATTTCGATTTTGCCGTAGAGAGATGCGCCGGCTGAATCTGAACGGGGTGCTCTTGCGGGAGCTGAGGGAGCATCGTCGTTATAACGTCTGTTGCCGCCTCTGTTACCTCCGCGGTAGCCGCCTCTGTTGCCGCCCTTGTTATAACCGCCGCGGCCTTTATTATATCCGCCGCCGTGTGTGGGCTTAACGCCTTCTTCGAGGGTGATAACAACTTTTCTGTCGCCGTCGCTGCCGACTGAGTGCGAGGTAACGCCTTCAATTTCCTGAACGGTTGTGTGGATAATGCGGCGTTCATAGGGATTCATAGGCTCAAGCACAACATTTCTGCCGTACTTTCTGACCTTTGCGGCATTCTTCTGAGCAAGAGCTCTGAGAGTGCCTTCTCTTTTTTCTCTGTAATTACCGACATTGATTGAAACTCTCTTGTATTCCTCCGAACCTCTGTTGATAACGAGGCGGGTGAGATACTGGATAGCATCGAGGGTTTCGCCTCTTCTGCCGATAACCGAGCCGTAATCGTCACCGCAGTTGATGGAGATGCGGACATCTTCTTCGTCTGCTTCAACGGAAATTTCTGCTTCCTCAACACCGAGGTTTTTGAGGATATTGAGAACATAATCCTTTGCTTTTGCAAACGGATCGTCTTCGAATTCGTAGAAGGCTCTCATTTTTGCGAGCGAACCGCCGAAAATGCCGAGAACCTTTGCCTTGGGTCTTTCGATAACTTCATATTTAACATCTGCATCCTCGGGAGCTTCGAGAGCTTTGAGGGCAGCATCTTTTGCTTCGTCAAGAGTAGCGCCTGTGCCGAATGCTTCTTTTATCAAAATATTTCACCACCTGAAATTAGTTGTGGTTTTCCTTGTTTTTTGCCATAAGCTTTGTATTGTTTTCTTTTGAACGGCGATCAATGGTTTCGTCAACCATAAGCTTGGCAATCATCTTTTTGGGGTTGTAGAAGTGGCCGATGATAACTGTTGTAAGGAAACCGAAAATGCTGGATGCAATCCAGTAAATACCGATACCTGCAGGATAGTTAACAACAAAATAGAGTGAGAAGAGAGGCATACCCAGGGTCATACAGCCCATCATAGGATTGTTTGACATTGCGGGATTGTTTTTCTTCTGCTTAATCTGGGAGTAAAGACCTGTTGCAAACGATGAAAGGAAGGAAAGAACAGGAATAACCCAGATAATATGAACCTTCTTGTGGTTCATAGGAATGTCGCCGAGTGAGAAGAGACCGAAGAAATCAAAGTTTACGCCCTTGATTGTTTCATATGTTGCTTCGCTGACTCCGGCAATATTCTGGAGTGCAGGATCGTTGATGTTCTGAATAATGAGCAGTTCGCTCAGATGTGTGCTGTTTGCGAATTTTGAATTGCCGAGACCTGCAACAGCATCGGAAAGCAGTTTTATCTCAGCGTCTGAAATTCCCGTAAGGAAGTTGCTCAGAGGGTAGTAGATAGCACCGATAAGACCGAAAAGAAGAACAAACTGGAAAATCATAGGTCCACAGCCCGCATTCATAGGGTTGTAGCCCTCACGCTGATAAAGAGCGCTTGTTTCTTCCTGGATTTTCTGCTGATTGCCTGCATACTTGGCCTGAATCTTGCGGATCTTAGCCTGAATGCGCTGGGTTTTTGCCATACCTTTCTGCTGGCTGATGGTTGTGGGAATCATAAGAATTCTCGCAAACAAAGTCAGCAATACAATTGAAATAGCATAGTTCCCGAAGCCGACGGTGTCATAGATGAGTCTGAGCAGAAAACCGAACGGGACACCGAGAATTTCATAAAGACCGGTCATTTTTCGTCCTCCGAGTGTTTGTGTTTCTTTGGCGGAACGGGATCATATCCGCCGGGGAAAAGAATGTTGCACCGCATAATGCGAAGAATCGCCATAAAAGTGCCTTTGATTGCGCCGTGAATCTGAATTGCTTCAACGGCGTACTGAGAGCAGGTAGGATAGTACCTGCAAACGGGTGGAAACAGCGGAGAGATGCATTTTTGGTAAAAACGAATCAGCGCAAGCAGAACTCTTTTCATCAAAGATCCGCCTCCGCTCCGCCTTTCACGATTCCGAGCTCCTTCAGATGAGAAAGCATAATTGGAGCAAGGTCTGTGCTTTTTGACTTTTTTGTTTTGAATCTCGCAACAAAAACGATATCCCAGTTGCCGCTGCAATCGGAAGAAATTGAGGAGAATGCCGCCCTAATGATGCGGCGGCATCTGTTTCTCTCAACTGCACTGCCGAGTTTTTTTGCGGCAGTAATGCCTATTCTGCAACCCATATCTCTGTTTTTCACAGCGTAGGTTACCAAAACGGGGGAGGTTCTGACCTTGCCCCTTCCATAGGCGCGGTGGAATTCCGAATTTTGCTTGAGGGTTACTGCGCCGGACATTTCTGCATCAACCCTCTCGGATTAATAAGTGAGCTGCTTTCTGCCCTTTGCTCTGCGGCGAGCGAGAACCTTGCGGCCGTTTCTGTCAGCCATTCTCTTGCGGAAACCGTGCTCCATCTTGCGATGACGCTTCTTGGGCTGGTAAGTTCTTTTCATTTTGCTAACCTCCGTTTCACTTCATATCTTCGGAATAATCCGAGCATAACAAATAAAGGGTAAAATACCCCTCGGAATACACATTATATAACAGCTTGACCGCTTATGTCAACATTTTTTTGAATTTAATTGATTTTCTTTTCTTTTTTCTTGAAATATTTGATACCTTGTGTTATACTCTATTATGTATCGTTATCGTTAAAATGAGAAAGAATGCGAAAATTTGCGATTTGAAAATAAAGGAATGGAGGAGTTTACAGTGGAATCGCTCAAAGAGATGTGGCAGCTTGTGTGTGAGCACCTTAAAGCAAGCTGCGGTGAAGTAATTTACGATATATGGTTCAAACCGCTTGAGATTATTCGTTTTGACGGCGCAACGGCAGAAATTGCAGCCAGCGAATTTGTCAAAAAAATTATAGAACAGAAATTCTATAATGAAATCAAGGATGCTTTCAGAAAGGTTATGGGCTTTGATGTTGAGGTGGTGCTGACCGACCCTGACAAGGCGGAGGTCACTCCCAAAGAGGCAGAAGGAAGTAAAGTTCCCTTTATGACATCCACAAGCATTGAAACAAACACATTTGACACTTTCGTTGTCGGCCCTTCAAACAGATTCGCCCACGCGGCGGCGCAGGCTGTTGCCGCAACACCCGGTTCGGCATACAACCCGCTTTTTATCTACGGTAATTCGGGCCTCGGCAAAACCCATCTTCTCTGCGCTATCAGCAACGAGGTCAAGCGCAACAATCCCGATGCCGATATTATTTTTACAAGAGGCGAGGATTTTGTTACACTTATCGTTGAAGGCATCAAAGAGAAGAAGATGAAAGAAATTCACGATAAATACAGAAACTGCGATGTACTTCTGGTTGACGATATTCAGTTTATTGCAGGCAAGGAATCGACTCAGGAAGAATTCTTCCACACGTTCAATGCGCTTACGCAGGATAACAAGCAGATTGTTCTGACTTCGGACCGTGCGCCCAAGGACATCGAAATCCTTGATGCCAGACTGCGTAACCGTTTTGAATGGGGACTTATTGCTGATATTCAGCCGCCCGATATTGAAACAAGAATGGCTATTATTCAGCGCAAGGCAACAACGCTCGGTCTCGACCTTCCGCAAGACGTAGTCCAGTATGTTGCGGAAAAAATAAAGACAAACATCCGTCAGCTTGAAGGCGCGGTTAAAAAAATAAATGCTCTCGTCAATATCGAAGGCGCATCAATAAATGTTGCAATGGCACAGAATGCCATTAAGGATATAATGAATGACAGCAGACCCGTTTCATCAATCGTCAGTAACATCATATCCGAAACCTCACGCACATTCGGAGTACCTCAGACTGATATCACATCAAAGAAGAAGGACGCAAAAACCGCAAAGGCAAGACAGGTTGCGATTTACATTGTCAGAGAGGTTACCGACCTTACTCAGAAGGAAATCAGCGAATATTTCGGCAACAGAGACAGAACAACGATTCTTTATTCAATCGAATCAATCAAGGAAGAAGTTGAGAGAGATTCGTCACTCAAGAAGACTGTTGAGAACATAATCAAGAATGCCAGAGAGCAGTAATACTATACATTTTATATATAGGGGTACACAATGGGACTTTTCAAACGCATAAATCAGGGTCTTAAAAAGACCAGAGATAATATGACCGGCGCAATCAATGCCGCTCTCTACGGAAAGAACGAAATTGACGACGAATTCTACGATGAGCTCGAAGAAATTCTTGTTATGTCCGACGTCGGCGTAACAACGGCGATGGAGATTGTTGAAAGACTCCGCGACTCCGTTTTCAAAAAGAATCTCCGTAAGGCAAAGGATGTTAAAAAGGAAATCAAAAATATTGTTGCCGAGCTTCTCAGCGGCGGCGAAACAATCGATATGATAACCGTTCCGTCGGTAATTCTTGTTATCGGTGTTAACGGCGTAGGTAAAACAACATCAATCGGTAAGATGGCGGCGATGTTCAAGGACGAGGGCAAAAAAGTTATCCTCGGCGCGGCAGACACCTTCAGAGCGGCGGCTATTGACCAGCTTGAAATCTGGGCTGACCGTGCGGGCGTTGACATCGTCAAGCATAAAGAGGGCGCAGACCCTGCAGCTGTTGTTTTTGATACAATTGCGGCAGGTAAAGCACGAAACGCGGACATCATTATCTGTGACACCGCAGGCAGACTTCACAATAAAAAGAATCTTATGGAAGAGCTTGCGAAGATATACAGAGTCATTGACCGTCAGCTTCCTTATGCCGACCGTGAAATTCTTCTCGTTCTTGATGCAACAACGGGTCAGAATGCGGTAAATCAGGCAAAGGAATTCAAGGATGTTGCCGAAATTACCGGTATCATTCTCACCAAGCTTGACGGTACGGCAAAGGGCGGTGTTGTTCTTGCAATCAAGAACGACCTCAAAGTTCCCGTGAAGTTTATCGGCGTCGGTGAAGGCATCGACGACCTCAGACCTTTTAATCCCGAAGCTTTTGCGGAAGGTCTGTTTGAAGAAGACAATGATGAGGAATAATATATATGGATTATATAATTGCTACGCATAATATGAAAAAGAGAGATGAGATGCAGAGAATTCTCGCTCCTCTCGGAATCCGTGTTCTTCTTGCCGAGGAAGCAGGCATAGAACTGACCGATGCGGAAGAAACCGGAACAACCTTTGAAGAAAACGCATTCATCAAAGCCGAAAGCGGCTGCAGAGAAAGCGGAATGCCTTGCATCGCAGACGATTCGGGTCTTGCCGTTGATTATCTTGACGGCGCTCCCGGAGTTTATTCCGCAAGATATGCGGGCGAGCACGGCAATGACGATGCCAACAACAAAAAGCTTCTTAAGGCGCTTGAGAATGTTGACTCCGCCGAAAGAGGTGCGGCGTTCGTAAGTGTTGCGTGCTGTGTTTATCCCGACGGCAGAAAGCTCATTGCAAGAGGCGAATGCCGAGGCACAATCGGTTACAAAGAAATCGGAAACGGTGGTTTCGGCTATGACCCTCTCTTCCTTCCCGTTGAATACGGCGGAGAAAAGACGATGGCTCAGCTTACCGCAGACGAAAAGGATGCAATCAGCCACAGAGGAAAATCCGTCAGACTTCTTGCAAAGCAGATTGAGGAGGGTAATGTATGACCGGTAAAGAGAGAGCGGCTCTCAGAGCTCAGGCAAACGGACTTGAGCCTCTTTTCCAGATAGGCAAAGGCGGAATTTCCGATGCGCTTATTGAGCAGACAGCCGATGCACTCAGAAAAAGAGAGCTTATAAAGCTTAAAGTTCTTCTTGAAAGTGCACCCGAAACTCCCAGAGAGTTTGCCGATAAGCTTGCCGCCGCAACGGGCAGTGAGGTTATCCAGGTTATCGGCGGAAGCATAGTTTTCTATAAAGAAAATCCCGATAAGGATAAGGACGAAAAGAAGAAAAAACCCGCCAAAAAAGGTAAGCCTCTTTCAAAAGTTAAGGCAAAAAGAGCTGCCGCTGCAAAGCGTGAAGCAGAGGAAAAGAAGAACAAAAAAGATTTTTACGCAAAAAAAAGAGCCTATAAAGCAAAAACCGCTAAATAATGTGTTTTTGCTTCGGCTTGAACACATTATTTTCTGAATTCAAATAATTTTTGAATTTTTAAAATCCGATGCAACAAAAAACAGGTATTGACACACTTATGTATTGTGTGGTACAATCGCAAGACTGTGAAAGGCTTTTTATGGATAAAAACTCACCAATCAAAATAATTGCTCAAAACAAAAAAGCGTATCACGATTTTTTCGTTCTTGAAAAACTTGAAGCAGGAATCGAGCTGTTCGGCACGGAGGTCAAATCAATCCGTGAAGGAAGGATAAATCTCAAGGATTCGTGGTGCTTTGTCAAGGACGGAGAAATGTTTGTCAACGGTATGCACATCAGTCCTTACGAGCACGGCAACATTTTCAACCGTGACCCGTTGAGGACTAAAAAGCTGCTTCTCCACAAGCGTGAGATAAAAAGACTCTATTCTCAGGTCAAGCAGGAGGGTCTTGCAATCGTTCCGCTCAGCGTGTATTTTCTCAAAGGCAGAGCAAAGGTCGAAATCGGACTTTGAAAAGGTAAAAAACTTTACGACAAACGTGAAGTTGCCGCAAAGAAGGATGCACAGAGAAATATCGAACGCGGCTTGAGAAGATAAAGCCAAGTCAAGAGAATATGGAGCACGCAAGTGCTACATCATATACGGGGATGAAAGGATTTCGACGGGGGATCTGAGCCCGGATAAGCGAGTAGCGGTGCGGGGCCGCTATAAAATCCGCAATTCTTAAATTTAAACGACAACAATAAAGTTGCTCTTGCTGCTTAATTAAGCAGCCGTCTCTGTGCGGAGGACTGCGGCCGCATAAGAGGCGTCGATCAGCAGTGAACGTGAACGGGTAACGGCGGATAGCCCGTCATGAATAATCTGTCTACCAAGCACCGAAGCCTGCCCTTCGGCGTCGGTGTAAGGGAATGTTAAAAGACGGGATACACTCGTAGAAAGTCCCTGCAAGGGTTTTTCGGACGCGGTTTCGATTACCGCCATCTCCACCAGGACATTATCTTGCCTTGCGCAAGATAATGTCAATAAAATCCGTTCCTTGCGTAACGGGTGAAAAGCTTCGCAATAAATTTATATACATTAAAAATAAAAGGAGGAGAAAAAATGAAGGAAAGAAAAATGAATTTTCCGGTTATAGCGGTTGCGGCTGTTGCCGTTTGTCTTGTAGCGGTTGCGGCAACTCTTGTTATCAAGGCAAAAGTTGATATGCCGCCGGCAGAAAATCCCGGATACTCACAGAGCGTCGGCGATAATTATTATTTCCCCGAAACGGAGCCTCAGACGGTTGTGCAGACAGTCGGTTCCATTTTTGACCTCACTACTCAGGTCATAACTGATACTTACGTACCCACCCAGGCAACAACTTCTCCCGAGAAAACCACTCAGGCACAGACAACCAAGCCTCAGGAAACTCAGCCCCAGACTCAGGCAACAAAGCCTGCTGAAACCGAGCCCGTAACCGAAGAGGTAACCGTACCTCAGCTTCAGGCGGGTGCAAACACCGGCTCGGCAGTTACTCCGAGCGGAAATCTTCCGCAGGATATGTCCTTTGCAGGTCTGAGCCGTATGGGATATAACGTTATCGGTCAGAAGTCTTACATATATAATGATGACAAAGATCCCGAATGTTTCCAGAAATACTTCGGCTATAACCCCCTCTATGACTGGGGTGCACAGCTTATAGACTTCAGTATCGAAACAACGAAGCTTGATTTCAACTATGACAATAAGCAGTACAGAATTCAGCTCTGGAAAGGTCAGTATATTTCGGGTTCAATCGGCACGGTCGGCGGCGAAATCGGTGTTTACAACAGACCAAGGGGTTCAATCGGTGAGCATTATAACTGCGCAGCCGAAGACGACTGGCTCAAAATGGAGATGACCGTTTTCTGGGATGAATTCGATAACGGCGAATATCTTCCCCAGTTCTCGAGAAATTACAATGATTTCTGGTGGGCAACCGGATTTGTTGACGGTCAGCTTAAGAACAGAAAGGATTCAAACACTCTCCGAGTTCTCGGCAGAATCACTTTTGAAAGCGAAGAGCAGGCAATTGGTTTTGATGAAGCAATGGCAAAGAAAGGCTTCACCAAGGTTGAAGAATTTTCACCCTACGAAATTGACACTTACAAGCGCTACGGCAAGGACGTTATTTTCCTTTGGCAGAATATCAGATAACAAAACCTTAAAGGTTTAATATAAACATCACATATCCGGGCATCGCCCGAAGGAGGAATTTGCAATGAACAAGTTTAACTTATCTAAGCAAAAGATACTTATTCTGGCTATCAGTGCAATTGTCGTTATCGGCGGCGCTGTGGCAGCGGTTGCTATCTTCAGAAATACCGACAAGGCTAAAGAAGATACAACAACTTCGGCAACTGTTCAGCAGTATGATTATGTCGAAGAAACATATTATCAGGACGTTCCCGTGTTTGTTACCGATGAAGACAGTTCAACCGTAACAGACCCCTCGGGCAACGCTCTCACAACAATCAAGAGAGTTGTTCAGACAACAAGAAAGGTTGCCAATAACAAAACAACAACCAAAAAGGCAGGCGCAGCTGCAAACAACAATGCAACAACAGTTAAAGTAACCACAGAAGACAAGCTTGTTGATAACGTTATCGGTGAAGGCGGCGGTCAGTTCGCAGGCTACAGATACAATTCCGCAGGCGACTTCTACTACACAGACGACAAGGACTGCTGGCAGAAGAATGCAGGCTACAATGAAGTTTACGACAATATGGCTCCTATGACCGGTATGTTCATCGATCAGGTTCGTATCCGCTTCAACTATGGCGGCAAGGACTGGATGATTCAGTTCTGGAAGGGTCAGTACGGCTTCCTTCTTGTCGGTGCTGAAATCGGTGTTTACACTGCTCCCGGCGGAACATATAAGGGTGACACAAGCGGCGTTAACCATTACGACTGCGCATCCCAGGAAGATTGGCTCAATATGCAGCTTGACTGCTACTGGAGCGAAAACAACAACGGCCACTATAAGAAAATTTTCACCAGAGAATACGGTAAGTACTGGTGGGCAACCGGCTTTGTTAAGGGTCAGCTCACAAAGTACACAATTCCCAAGACCGAACTTAAGGTTAAGGGCAGAATCACATTCAAGTCAACCGAAATGGCTGACCTGTTTGTTTACGGTCTCAGAGATTCAGGCTTCGTCAGAGCTTCGGCTTCAAATCAGCTTGTTGATGACTCATACTATCAGAGCGGTGCAGACGTTTGGGTTCTCTGGTCAACAATTTATCACGACTGCTTCGTTAAGCAGGACGGCGCTAAAGACCCCACAACCAAAGCTCCCACAACAGTTAAAGAAACTGCTCCCACAACTGTCAAGGCAACAGAGCCTACAACTGTTAAGGTAACTGAACCCACAACAGTTAAAGAAACCGAAACACATACTGCTGAAAACGCAGATTAATGGTATTTGCAGGCGCATATTTTTGAGAAAAAGTGCCTGATTATGCAATCTGCACATATTTGATGAATAGCTTTTTAAAAAATGTACAAAGAAAATATTAAAAAGTGTTGACAAAACGGTTACAATATGTTACTATTAGGTAACAATTGTTGCTCTTGCAATAAAATTTGAAAGGAATGGTTCAAAAATGAAGAAAGTACTTGCACTTGCACTTGCACTCGTTATGGCTCTCTCAATGAGCGCTATGGCATTCGCAGATGAAGCTACTCCCGCAGAGCCCACAACTGCAGCTGTGGTAACCACAGAAAAGGATTACGTTAACCTCACAGTTAAGGATATCCTTGAAATGATCATCGACGTCGCTAAGGCATCAATGAGCCAGTGGGATGCAATCGAGAGCGTTATCATTCGCATCATTGATTTCATTGAAAACATGGGCGGCCTTGTTTCAGAAGCAGACGTTAACGGCGCTATCGCTGAGCTCGAAGGCTTCAACATCCCCGGTATCAGTGAACTCATCAATGCTCTTAAGGCAAAGATTAAGGCTATGTATGCAGGCGAAGTAGCTACAACAGTTGTTGTAACAGAAGCTGAAGGTCCCGCAGACACAGGTTCAGCATCAGTTGGCATCGCTGTATTTGCAGCAGTTTCAGTTGCAGCAGCAGCAGCTTACGTTTGCACAAAGAAGAACTAATTAAAGTTCACAATCGTTTATTTGGTTGAATTAGCGCAAGAATTTAATTGAATAACCGGGACGGCGTATCCGAAAGGATGCGCCGTTTTTTTATGGTTTGGTTAACTCTAACAAAAAGCAAACAGCTTTTTAGTGGAAAATGTTGTCTTTAAAATCGGCAATATAAGTGATATAATAATAAAGTAAATTCTCGTATAGAGAATCAGCACATTTCATAAGGAGAAAAAACAAATGAGTAACACCTTTTTCTGTGCAAGGGAAAACGGAAAGCTTCATCGCCCCAGAACTATTCTGACCGGCTTTGGCTTTATGGCTTCCTCGATTGCATGGGCAATCTATGACCCCTACATCACCAAAATTCTCGAAAAACTGCTTAACGCCTCCGAAATTGTAACTCAGTGGAGTGCAAAGCTCAACGAAATGTTCCCCGTTCTTGCAAAGTTTGCGGAATCTCAGGGCGAAAACGTTGTTACCGAAGCAGGCGGCATCACTCTTGTACCGCTTTTTATCGGTATCATAATGACCTTCGATAATATCTTCGGCGTTATTTTTCAGCCGACCTTCGGTAAGCTTTCCGACAGATGTCATTCAAAGCTCGGCAAACGCCGTCCCTTCATTGTTTTTGGTGCACCCGTATCGGCATTCCTTTTTGCTGTTATTCCCTGGGTAGCGCTCGGCGGTTCTCTTCCCCTCACAATGCTTTTCATTATCCTCTTCGTTTTCTCAATGTCACTCTGGAGAGCTCCCGTTGTTGCGCTTATGCCTGCGCTGACTCCTCCTGCACTTCGCAGTGAAGGTAACGCAATCATCAACCTTATGGGCGGTATCGGCAGCGCTGTCGGTATGGTAGCGGGTACAATTGTCGGTGCGTTCTATAAGTTTTTCACCGGTGTTAAAATAACAACCGAAAATGAACAGCTTGCATTCCCTTATGTTTTCCTTACCGGCGCAATCGTTATGATAATCGGTATGCTTGTTATTCTTTTCTTCGTAAAAGAACCTTCAAGCAAGCTTGAGGCTGTTGCAGAGCAGAACAGAGCAGCAGATGAAGCCGCAAGAGCAAAGGCTGAAAAAGAAGCAAAGAAGGCTGCAAAGGCAGCACAGAAAGCGCAGAAGCTCTCAAGAGGCGAGAGAACAAGCCTTGTCTTTATGCTTGGCGGTCTGTTCTTCCTTTTCTGCGGCACGAACGCTATCACAACATTCTTCGCACTTTTTGCTGCTGAAGTTCTCGGCAAAACAACATCAGAAGCAACTATTATGACAACACTCTTTGCTGTTTGCTCGGCTGTTGCAGCTATTCCTGCAGGCTATATGGGCAAGAAAATCGGCAGAAAGAAGACCATTCTTATCGGTCTTGCCGTGTTTATGGCAGTGTTCCTTCTCTATGTTGTAACACAGAGTATGGCTCTTATCTGGGTTGCTCTTATTCTCGGCGGTTTCGCAAATATGCTCATCACCGTCAACACTCTTCCTCTGGTTCTTGAAATCGGCGGTATCGATAAGGTCGGCACATTCACCGGTTACTACTACACCGCTACTTTCTCGGCACAGATTGCTTCCCCCATCGTTTACGGTATTGTTCGTATGCTTTCGGGAACATATATGTCGCTGTTCATTTACAGCCCCGTTATGTTCATCCTTAGTATGCTCTGCATCTTCATTGTCAAGCACGGCGAAGCAATGCCCGATGAAATCATCAAGGAAGCAGAAGAAGCAAACGATTAATTCTGAAATCTTCAGCCGGTTTTTGCGGCAAGGTATCCGCAACCGAACCGCTTTTCCGGCATTCATACATCCTTCTATAAGTCAAAGGCGCCGAGCAATCGGCGCTTTTGGCTTTTTGGCTGCCGATAAAGTCGCTTAACCATAAACAAATTATTGTAGGGAACGGCGTCACGACGTTCCGTTTCACCGATAATCAATTAATTGCAGGTCGGGATGCCTGCATTCCACCGAATATTTTTGTTTATTTGACGTTTTTTTCTCCCATCGACGCACCTTCGTACGCCTTCGGTCGAAGAAAACGCCATTCAGCTTCCTTTCTCAACAGCCACACTTTGCCGAAAAACTTGTTTTTTTCAACAGAGTATGATATTATAATCAAAAAAACAAAAGGGAGTGATATGATGTTTGCGCGCATAAACAGTATGGGTCTTTTCGGAATCGACACCTATATGGTCGGAGTCGAAGTTGATTACGGCCAGGGATTGCCGAGAGTGGACCTTGTCGGTCTGCCCGATGCGGCAGTCAGCGAGTCGCGTAACAGAGTGCGCTCTGCAATCAAAAACAGCGGCTATTCATTCCCTTCAAGTCGTGTCACGATAAATCTTTCACCCGCCGACATCCGTAAGGAAGGACCCGTTTATGATTTGCCTATTCTCATTGCTCTGCTCAAAGCGGGTCAGCAGCTTAACTGTAATACCGATGACTGCGCTTTCATAGGAGAGCTTTCGCTTGACGGTTTAATTCGCCACGTCAACGGCGCTTTGCCGATGGTCATCAGAGCGCGCAAAAGCGGAATAAAAAGAGTTTTTGTGCCTGCATCAAATGCGCTTGAAAGCTCCGTTGTTGACGGAATTGAGGTTTATGCGGTTGAAAACGTCCGTCAGGTTGTACGTTTCCTTAAGGGTGAAGAAACAATTGACCCCGTCAGATTTGATGCATATTCTCAACAGAATTCAAGTGTTTACGCGCCCGATTTCAAGGATGTAATGGGTCAGCAGGAAGCAAAATATGCTCTTGAGATTGCGGCGGCAGGCGGTCACAATGTAATAATGGTTGGTCCTCCGGGATCGGGCAAAAGTATGCTCGCGAAGCGTTTGCCTTCGATACTGCCCGATATGACATTTGAGGAAAGCCTTCAGACAACCGAACTTTATTCGATAGCCGGGGTGCTCCCCGAAGGTGTTTCGCTCATAACAGAAAGACCCTTCCGCTCGCCTCACCATACGGTGTCGCCCGCAGGTCTTTCGGGCGGCGGAGCAATTCCGAGACCGGGCGAAATATCGCTGTCGCATAACGGAGTGCTGTTTCTTGATGAGCTTCCCGAATTTTCAAAAATCGCGATGGAAGTCCTGCGTCAGCCGATTGAGGACGGCAAAATCACAATCTCCCGTGCAAACGCATCGTTCACATATCCGTGCTCGGCGATGGTGGTGTGCGCGATGAATCCGTGTCCGTGCGGATATTACGGTCACCCCAAGCGTGACTGCACGTGTCCGTCGGGTGCGGCAAGGCGTTATCTTTCAAGAGTTTCGGGTCCTATGCTTGACAGAATCGATATCCATATTGAAGTGCCGCCCGTTGATTTCGAAAAGCTTTCGAGCAAAGTGCCTTCCGAACCGTCGGCGGAAATCAAAAAGAGAGTCAATGCCGCAAGAAAAATTCAGCAGGAAAGACTCAAAGGGTCGGGTGTTTCATGTAATGCAAAGATGGATGCCGCAATGACACGTGAATTCTGCAGACCGACACCGCAGGCAATGGCGTTGCTTGAAAATGTTTTTGAAAAACTGGATTTTTCCGCAAGAGCCTATGACAAAATCCTGCGTGTTGCAAGAACCGTTGCTGACCTTGAAAACAGCGAGTCAATTGAAGCCAATCATATTGCTCAGGCGGTTCAGTTCAGAAGTCTGGACAGAAAACTGTGGGGACGGTAAAGCGATGTTGTGTTAATTACACATTGATAAAATAATTATAATAGTGTATAATATAAGAACCATAAAAATTATCGGAGAAAATATATGTTAAAGCTTGAAAAAGTTTCATTCAAGATTGATGCAGACGGCAGAGAACTTGAAATCATCGATAACGTTGATCTTGAAGTTCCCGACGGTGCATTTACCGTTATAACAGGCCCCAACGGCGGCGGCAAGTCAACCCTTGCACGTCTTATTATGGGCATTGAAAAGCCGACAAGCGGCAGAATTCTTTATAACGATGTTGATATCACAAATCTTTCCGTAACCGAAAGAGCAAAGCTCGGAATCGGCTATGCATTTCAGCAGCCTCCGAGATTCAAGGGACTTACCGTGCGCAGGCTTCTTTCGCTTGCGGCAGGAAGTGAGCTTCCCGTTGATGAATGCTGCGGATATCTTACGAGTGTCGGTCTTTGCTCAAAGGATTATCTCAATCGTGAGATGGACAACTCACTCTCGGGCGGTGAAGCAAAGAGAATCGAAATTGCAACTCTTATGGCAAGAAAGCTCGGTCTTGCAATATTTGATGAACCCGAGGCAGGTATCGACCTCTGGAGTTTCTCTATGCTTGTTGAAAGCTTCAAGGCGATGAGCAAGGGCAGCCATAACAGCGTTATCATCATCTCTCATCAGGAAAGAATTATGCAGCTTGCCGATGAAATGGTGATTATTGCCGACGGAAAAGTCAAAGATAAAGGATCGAAAGAAAGAATCTTCCCTCAGCTTATGGGCGAGTTCAGCGAAAACTGCGGTTTTAGAGGAAAGGAGGATAAGTAATGGATAGAATAGACAGCAATCTTCTTGAGTCCATTGCGGATCTTCACGAAATTCCCGCAGGTGCTTACAATATCAGAAAAAACGGCGAAGGTTTTTCACGCCGTTCAACCGCAAATATTGAAATTGTCACAAAAACGGACAAGCCGGGTATTGATATCATCGTAGCTCCCGGCACAAAAAATGAGAGCATCCATATTCCCGTTATCATCACCGAAACGGGAGTCAATGACCTTGTTTATAATGATTTTTATATTGGCGACGATGCTGATGTTGTTATTGTTGCGGGATGCGGAATCCACAACAGCGGCGATGAAAAGTCGCAGCACGACGGCATACATTCGTTCCACATTGGCAAGAATGCACGCATCAGATATGTTGAAAAGCATTACGGCGAGGGTGACGGCAAGGGCGAAAGAATACTTAACCCCGTAACCTATGTCGAGCAGGATGAAAATTCTGTTTGCGAGATGGAAATGGTGCAGATTAAGGGTGTTGACTCAACTGTGCGCGATACCAAGGCGCATCTTGCTGCAGGCGCAAAGCTGATTATGACCGAGCGCCTTCTGACTCACGGCAACCAGTATGCACGTTCGGATATGGAAGTGTATCTCGACGGCGAGGATGCATCTTCACAGATTATTTCACGCTCGGTTGCAAAGGATAACTCGAAGCAGATTTTTTATCCTAACGCAATCGGTAATGCAAAGTGTCGTGCGCATGTGACCTGTGACTCCATTATTATGGATAATGCCACAGTCAGCTCGATTCCCGCAATCACCGCAAACTCGGCGGACGCACAGATTGTGCACGAAGCTGCAATCGGCAGAATCAATAACGACCAGCTTATCAAGCTTATGACGTTCGGTATGAATGAGGAGGAAGCGGAAGAGGTTATCATTCAAGGTTTCCTTAAATAATACAATTATATTATGCATATCTGACGGGCAGCTTCGGCTGCCCGTTTTACCTGTTACGAAGCTAAACACTCGGCGGAGTTGACAAGTAGTCAAAAAACTTTGAAAAAAGTGTTGACAAATGGGAAGGGATTTGATATTATAGTCGAGCACTCCGCAAAAGAGCGGTGTGCGACGCACCTTGAAAATTAAACAACGATTCAAGAAAAAACCCTTGAAGATTAATTTGAGTATGTACTTTCAAGT
>JAZSLR010000141.1:0-9447 GCA_045535475.1 Acutalibacteraceae bacterium
AACTGTCGTGCTTTTTATTATATTCCACACGGTATTCCTTAACCTCAGGCTCAGACACAAGTTGCAAAGAAAAATCCGACTTGCCGTCTGAAGTATAAACAATTTCCGTTCCGCTCGGAATACTCGGAAATGCGGTTTTTGCAATTTCTTCGGTGAATTCGGAGTCAAACAAACGAGTCAGATCAAATTCCTTTTGAATGAACGGATCGAATCCCGTTAAAACAAAATCCTTTTCAAGGAAATACTCGTTTTCCGCATTGGCTTTCACCGCATCGTTGTGGGCATTTTCAAGAATAACAACCTTGGATTTCATTGCGGAAACAACCGCCTCAAACCTGCTTCTGCACCCTTGAAAATCTCGGTCCGTATTAGTAATATCAAGCATATCCGCCGTTTTCATATCGGATAAACCGGAATCGGATGAACAAGAACAGAAAATTAAAACAATCGCAACAGCAAGTGCAATAATTCTTTTCATCTTACTTTTCACTCAGAAGCTTTGCAAGCTCATCCATAAATGTGTTGATATCCTTGAACTGACGGTAAACCGATGCAAAACGAACATAAGCAACCTCGTCAAGGTCTTTAAGCTTGTCCATTGCAAGCTCACCGATATAAACCGACGTAACCTCTCTGTCAAAAGAATTCTGAAGGGTTGCTTCAATTTCGTTTACCGCTGTTTCGAGTTTCTCAAGAGAAACAGGACGCTTTTCGCAAGCTCTGAGCATACCGTTGAAAAGCTTGCTGCGGTCAAAAACTTCTCTTGATTTGTCTTTTTTAACAACGATAACAGGTACACTTTCGATTATTTCATATGTAGTGAAACGCTTCTGGCAGCTTATGCACTCTCTGCGACGGCGTATACGCTCACCCTCATCGGTAGGTCTTGAATCAATAACCTTGCTTTCTTCGCAACCGCAAAACGGACATTTCATAGCTTTAATCTCCTTTTTAACACAATATAATGTGTTTAATATTATAAGTATAACACAAATTCGTCATTTTTCAAGTGAAATTTATAAACTGCACAAATATTCAAAGGATTCCGTAAGCTCATTAATACTGCCGAAACCTTCTCTGTAAAGCTCAACAATATAGTCGCCTCGGTAATTCACGGAATCCATTACCGAAAACAGCCTTTTAAAATCAAAATCGCCTTTCCCCGGCGGAAGGCAGTCGCTCTGCTCATTATGGTCGCTGATGTGGATTCGGATTATATCGTTTTTAAATTTTCCGGCAAACTCAACCGGGTCATACCCAGACCTCACCGCCTGTTTCACGTCAAAAACGAGTTTAAAATCATCCCCGAGCGCAGATTTCATATTTTCAAGGAATTCGGGACGTGCGCTGAAATGACCGTTAACGTTTTCCTGGGCAACCCTGACTCCGAATTCTTTACCTGCCTCTACAAGACCCGAAAAACGTTCAAAATATTTTTCGTGAGGAAGCTTTCCGATGTTGCGCATACCGTGGATTATTGAAATATCGGCACCGAGCATTGCCGTAACCTCAAAACACCTTTTATAAAAATCAACAACGTCAAGATAGCGTCTTTCATATTCACCGAAAAGCATAAAAGTTTCCGAAAAAGACGAAAACGGATGCACCGCAGTTATCTTCATACCATATTCTTTTTTTATTGCATTGAGAATCCCTGCGAAATCATCTGTTGTTTCGCTGATGGAATTGAGAAAAACTTCGCAGGTTTTTATCCCTCTTTTACCGAGCATTTCAAGAGCATCTTCGGTATTCATAGGATAAAGGCAGGAGGTTGAGATTCCGTAAGACATAATTATATTCCTCAAATGGTATTATTTTAGATTTGAAACGGTGTGTTTTTTTATGTATAATTCAATATATAAGGAGGATACCGATGAAAAACGCATCAAAGATACACCCCGGGGCAAAACGGTTTCTTATTGCAGGCACCGTGACGGTTATATTTATTATTCTTGCTTCAACAGTCCTCTACATAGGCGCGGGACGACTGTTTGATTATTACATTGCTACCGACATCAGCGAAAAGCTTCTTGCCGCGTCAAGACCGGTTTCGGTTACGGTTTGCGTCGGGTCGGTAGGACTTGAATATTTCCTTAAGAGAAAACACTCCGGATAAGATTATACCACAGCACAAATCTGATTTCAACCGTTCAAAAAAGGTCGGGAAAAATTAACTTTTTTCTCGACTTTTTTATTTTTATATGTTATTATAAATACAATTATGGAGAATTTGATTTTCGGGAGGAAATAACTATGCTCAGAGTTGCTATGCTTTCAAAATGGCACGTTCACGCCGCAGGTTATGCAAGGGAGTTTCTTGCAACCGGTAAGGCAGAAATCACCGCTGTCTGGGATGAAAAGCCCGACAGAGGCGCTGAATGGGCAAATGAGCTTGGCTGTGATTTTGAGGCAAATCTCGATACTCTTCTGGCAAGAGATGATGTTGATGCGGTCTGCTGCTGCACCCCCACAACAATGCACACCGACGTGCTTATCCGCGCAGCAAAGGCAGGCAAACATATATTTACCGAAAAGACTCTCGCTTGCACCGTTGCGGAATGCAATGAAATCGCGAAGGCAATCGAAGAAAACAAAGTTACTTTTGTCATTTCTTTCCCCGATAAATCCTGGCCTATCGTCAAATTTGCAAAGGAACATATCGAAAACGGAGATTTCGGCAAGGTCACAAACGTCAGAATCCGCAATGCCCACAACGGAGTAAGCGGTAACTGGCTTCCCGATTATTGGTTTATCAAGGAAGACTGTGCAGGCGGCGCTATGATGGATCTCGGCTGCCACGCAATGTATCTTCTCAACCATCTTTTGGGAAAACCAAAAAAGATAACCGGCATTGCGAACTCGCTTTTCGGCACACCCGTTGATGAAAATGCGATTTCAATCATCGAATTCGAAAACGGTGCAATTGGTGTCTCGGAAACATCTTTCCTTGCTTTTTCATCACCCTTCACAATTGAAATTCACGGCACTGAAGGCATTCTTCTCTGGCAGGGCGGCGAAATAAAATATAAAACTATGGAAACCGCAAAGCTCAACAAAGGCTTCATTTCTCCCGACAATCTTCCGAAAGAGGACGAAAAGCCGATTATCAGATTTGTTGATGCCTGCATTAACGGCACGGGTTCGCCCGAGGGTCTCGGCGTAAATGATGCAATCGAGCTTGCCGTTCTTCTTGAAAATTCTTACATATCATACGAAAACGGAACTACTGTTGAAATAAAGGAGTAAAAAACAAATGAAAACTGAACTTCATTATTATGATATATTTCCGAAGGTTTTCCCTGCCGGAAAAGAAGTTACCGTTACGATAAAACCTCTCGGTGCTCACGCCGAATTCAAAAATCCTGAAAACATTGTTCTCAAAATCTTCGGTCTTGATGACGGTAATCCCAGGGATTATCCTCACAGAAAAAACGGTCAGGCTGTTGAATTTGAATTTGACGGATGCATTAAGTTCACTTACACCTTTCCCCGTGAACAGCAGTATTACATCCGCATTTTTGACAAAGAAACAGATAAAAGACTTCTTCAGCTAAGCGTATATGCGCTTGATGAGGACCTTTGCGGAAGATATCCTCTCATCGGTGACCTTCATATGCATACCTGCCGTTCGGACGGAAAGCAGGCACCTGCAATAGTCAGCGCAAACTACAGAAAGCACGGCTACGATTTCTTCGCAATTACGGACCACAACCGTTACTATCCTTCGCTTGAAGCAATTGAAACATATAAAGATGTTCCTATTGAATTTAACATTATTCCAGGCGAAGAGGTTCATCTTCCCGACCTTCCGCCCGACCATATCAATGACGTTCACATCGTAAACTTCGGCGGAAAATACTCTGTAAATGCAATCCTCAAGGATGAACATACAGAAGAATTCGGCAATGATATCGACAAGCGCCGTTTCGAAGGCTTCCCCGCTCCCGAGCAGCTTGACGAAGACGGTTACAGAGCAGAGGTTGACGCTCTTGCCGCAACTCTCGATATTCCCGAAGGCATCGAGCCTTTCACTTATGCAAGCTGTGTGTGGGTATTCAACCATATCAAGAAGGCTGAAGGTCTCGGCATCTTCTGTCATCCTTACTGGCTCTCCAATGTTCATCAGGTTCCCGAAAACATTACCGACTATATGCTCAAAACACAACCGTTTGATGCATTTGAAGTTCTCGGCGGTGAAAATTACTATGAGCACAACGGCTTCCAAACGCATAAATACTATGAAATCAAGGCTCAGGGATATAACTTCCCCATCGTCGGCAGTACCGACAGCCACAGTTCAATAAATAATGTAAATGCATACGTTGCATCAACAATGGTATTCTCACCCAAGAATGAGAGAGTTGCTATCATTGATTCAATCAAGAATTATTATTCAATCGCAATCGACGGCATCAGCAAGGAATTCAGACTTGTCGGTGATTTCAGACTTGCACGTTATGCAACCTTCCTTCTTCAGGAATATTTCCCGCTTCACGATGACCTCTGCTATGAAGAAGGCAGAGCAATGAAGGACTACGCCTGCGGTGTTGAAGGCGCAAAAGAAACCCTTGAATTCATCAGCGGAAGAATTCAGAAGCAAAGAGAAAAGTATTTTGCATTTTAACAGGAGGTAAAAAACAATGGCTAAAGAACGCTCACTTGAAGCTGCCGAGTTTCAGCATCCCAATAAAATCGGCATCAAGGAAGGCATAGGCTATATGCTCGGCGACGCAGGAAATCTGTTCGTGCTCACCTATGTTTCATCATTTCTTAAAGTATTCTACACAGACGTTTTAAAAATCGCAGAAAGCAAGGTTGCAACCCTCTTCCTTGTCACAAGACTCTGGGACGCGGTCAACGACCCGATGTGGGGCGCACTTGTTGCAAAGAAAAAGCCTAATAAAGACGGTAAATTCAGACCGTACCTTAAATGGCTTTCAATACCGCTCGGTATTTCGGCAATGCTTTGTTTCGTCGATTTCAGAACATTCACATCGAGTGATGCAATGGTGCTCGTGTTTGCATACATTACATACATCATTTTCGGTATGCTTTACACAGGAATGAACATTCCGTTCGGCTCACTCGCATCCGTTATCACCGATGACCCCGACGGAAGAACACTTCTTTCAACCTTCCGTTCAATCGGCGGTGGCCTCGGCGGTGCAGCTCCCCTGCTCATCGCTCCGTTCATTATCTACAAAACAGTCGGCGTTAACAGCGAAGGCGTCGCCGTTGAAGCAGCGGATGCAAACGGTATGATGATTTTCGGCATCATAATGGGCGTACTTTCGATTGTTTTCTATTTTGCTTGCTTCAAAACAACCAAAGAACGCATTCCCTCAGAAGCAGACCCCAAGGTTGATATGAAGAAAACATATCTCGGAATGCTCAAGAGCAGACCTTTCGTTACTTGCGCGCTTGCTGGCATCCTCATCAGCGGTCAGCTCCAGTTTGCATCGCTCAACCAGTATCTCTATAAAAACTATTTTGAAAATACAAGCCTTTCCGTTATCGGTACCATTGCAAACTACCTGCCGATGGTAATTATGATTCTCCTTATGCCCAAGCTTGTCAAAAAGTACGGCAAAAAAGAGCTTTGCGGAGTCGGAACATTCTTTGCAGCTCTCGCATCAATCCTTATGTTCTTCATCGTTCCCAAGTGCGACAGACTCACAAGCGCACCCGTTGTGTTTATGATATTCCTCTTTATCATCGGCTTCGGTTACTCATTCGTCAGCATCACAAACTGGGCTGTTGTTGCCGATGTTATTGACTTCCAGGAATACAAGACCGGCATCAGAAGCGAAAGTGCAATCTATGCGGTTTATACCTTCTGCCGTAAGCTTGGTCAGACAGCTGCAGACACCGGCGGACTTCTCCTTCTTAATAAGGTTGCAGGCTACGACGGCGCAACTATGGGCGACAAGGGTTATATCCCCGAGGTTGGTGAAGGAATCCTCTTTGTTTGCACAGTTATTCCCGCAATCGTTTACACTCTTGTATTCATTCTTATGCAGTTTGGTTATCCTCTTAATAAGAAAAATCTTGAGCCTGTTTATTCATATGTTAGAAAGGCAAGAGGCGTAACAGAAAACGCAAATGCATAACCAGAAATAATCTAACCTCAAAAAAATAAAGCCATACAAGTTGAACTAAAATCAGCTTGTATGGCTCTTGTGTTATTTAGGACCATATGACGATAAAATATTGATTATATCCCGTTCATAAATATTACTGCCGAGAATATCGCCGTTTGCACTGAAACAGATAGCCCGAATATCTGTCGGGGCTTCCTGATAGGGATTTTTAATTTCTTTGCTCAAATCAAAATATTCGCCAAGATATTTGAGGGCGTTTCCACTTGGAAATATCACATTGCCTTCGCTTGTCCCGATTCCCATTTGGTTGAATTCGACGATAATCTCTTTCGTTCTGTTATTATACGGATTATCAGCATCCGGGCTAACAAGCCACGCGGGATGAACCCGCAGTTCTACGCCGGGCACATTAACGGCATTTGCAAATTCAATCACATATTCAAGAGAAATTGTTTCCTGATGAAAAGCATCAACGGAAAGCAGAATTTCGTTAACTCCGCTTTCAATCAGCTCTTTTGCAACAAGCTTTATTTTATCAGAATCCTTGCTGAAATATCCGTTGGTTATGAGCTGTCTTTTCGGGATATTCATTTCCCTTGCGGCTTTGTGGATTTCACAAACGGTTTTGTAACAAAGTAAAGGCTCACCACCGAAAGTCATAACAGATTCTATGTTGTATTCTTCAGTGATTTTGCGGACAGCAGTTGCAGCTAAAGCTTTATCAATGTTTTCAGAACTTTTATGCTCACCTTGAGAGCAATGCTTGCATTTGCCCGTACAAGCCATAGTGACAACAAACTCAATGCGGTTAAGATTTTTCAGGTATTTATTCATAATTACTCACCGTCGTCATACCATTTCAATAAATCCGAATAGCGTCCTTTGAAATGATAGCTTCTTCCATTTTCATTAAGACCGATGTTTATCAACCCGAAATTTTCAAGAATCCCGATTGATTTGCTGTTACTGATACTTGCATAGGCTTCAACAATCTCAATATCGTTCCTTATATGTGAAATAACAAAGCCGTATAATGCTCTGAAAACACCTTTGCATTGATATTCAGATTTGAACTGAATTTCTTCCATCATAAAAGTATCATCATTTATGTAATACTGAAAGAAACCGATGATATTATCGTTGTATTTTATAAGAATAATTTGTCTTTCGTTTCGATTCAGACCATCGGATACACTTCCGTACCAACATTTATAATCATCTTCCCTCGTATTACCCGTAGGGGCAATTATTGTCATATTATCAGCGAGAATATTGAATATATCATTTGATACGGTTGAAAAATCAGGTTTGTTGAGATATTCGAATCTTATATTATACAAGGTCATATTCTATATCCTCATCATTAATTTAAAATATTCTCCGTTTTCGTCTGCACCGTCAAACAAAACTTCTGTGAATCCGTGTTTTCTGTACAAGTGAAGTGCATTGACATTATCCTTATCAACACCGATTGTCATTTCTTCAAATCCCATTTCCTTGGCTTT
This sequence comes from Acutalibacteraceae bacterium, assembly GCA_045535475.1. Taxonomy (GTDB): domain Bacteria; phylum Bacillota; class Clostridia; order Oscillospirales; family Acutalibacteraceae; genus CAG-177. The sequence goes on from JAZSLR010000141.1 coordinate 7,607, forward strand.
TTCTATGAGAAATGCCAGGATTTCACTTCCTATGCCTCGGTTGCGATATTCTTTTTTGACAATCATTCGTGAAACATATACCCTGCGATTAGGAACGGTGTAATCGGGGTCACCTGCATCCAAAACCAATGCCCCCTCACCGATAAACTCTCCGTTGATTTTATAAATAAACACAAGGCGGTTGCCCGACTTTATCTCATCAAGCCAATTGTCGGCGAGAGGCTGGGCTTTCATATTCCAAATGTTTGAGCATTTATGATACTCTTCAGGGTTTAGTTGTTCAATTGTAATTTGATTATCCGTGAAATTTTTCACAAACTCATCTACCTGCCGTTTGTTTTTCAAAACAACGGTTTTATCTTTATATTTCTCTGCAATTTCGGCATAGGACTGACGTCTTACTTTGTTTCTGCATCCAAACAAAGTAAAATTCACAAACCACCAATTAAGGTCATTTTTATAGCCGTCTTTTCTGCGGAATTTTGTCCTTTTGACCGCACGATAAAAACAAGTCATACGTGGCAGAAGAAGTAAAACAATCAAATCCGCCTGCTCAAGCCTTTCATCATAAAGCAAATATTTGTAATATCCGTCAATAATCCAATCATTTTTGGTCATAAAGTCCGATACCTGCGGTAATACAGCAGCATCATCAATCGGTTTCCATTCTTTATCCCATTTGATTGAATCAAGGTGCAAAACGGGTATATTTTTCTTTTCGGATATATAACCGGACAGATAAGTTTTTCCGCTGCCCGCATATCCTAAAACTGCAATTTTCATAACTGAATCCTTTTTATATATTCGTCTGATTCTTTTCTGCTCTTAAAGATTACCACTTGTTTTTCTGATTTGTATTTATCAATCAATTCATATATTCCCGGCAGAATATTATGCGGAAAATCTTTAATGAATTGCATAAACTCCGGGTCAACCTCTGTTTCTAGCCAAGGCAAATCATAATGTCCTTTGCCTACTCTTTCCGTTGCACCCTGAATACAGACTTCTGTCGGCAGGTCAAAAAGAAACACCGTGTCGCATTGCCGAAGTCTTGTTTCAATTGTTCTGTTATAATTACCGTCGATTATCCATTCAGGAGTTTTGAAAATTTCGGCAACTCTTTTGTCATATTCTTCTCTCGGAATATGCGTTTTGTCGGGTTTATGCCATATTGCATCCAAATGATAAAGCGGTAAACCCGTGCAACTATTAAGCTTTATGGAGAAGGTTGTTTTACCGCTTCCGGGACAACCTATTACTATAGCTTTTTTCATATTTTTCTCCCAACAATAAAAGCATCTCCAAAACGGAGATGCCTTGCGATTCATAAAATGATATAAATTAAATCAATCACAAACGGACAAAACGGCACTCCGATTCATTGTGCTAATCATCATTGTCATCTTGTCCACCTGCCTTTCGGTAATTTTCTACATTGTAACACATAAGAATAATTTGTCAAGCATTTTATTATACTCAACAAAAGTGTAAAAAAAACCGCCTCTGTTGAGACGGTTAATAATCAAGTATTCAATACACCCTGAAAACTGAACAAAGATTGGATAGAAGTAAAGGAAAAACTAGAAAAAACATTGGTCAAGCCCTCGACCTATTAGTATTGCCAAGCTGAACGTGTCACCACGCTTACACATGCAACCTATCAACCTCATAGTCCATGAGGGGTCTTACTAGCTTACGCTATGGGATATCTTATCTTGGAGGCGGCTTCACGCTTAGATGCTTTCAGCGTTTATCCGTTCCGCACTTAGCTGCCCGGCTGTGCTACTGGCGTAACAACCGGTGCACCAGCGGTGCGTCCATCCCGGTCCTCTCGTACTAAG
>JAZSLR010000144.1:0-2603 GCA_045535475.1 Acutalibacteraceae bacterium
AATTGAATATGAATTGATAAGATACGGTTTGAAAAGTTGTACGCTGAGTAAATCAAAAGGGAAATCAGGTTCGAATCCTGAACAACCGCCATTACTGTATTTGAAGCAGAGTTTATGCTTTATAAAGTCAGAACACCTGCCGTGTCTTTTTTAGGTTAAAACACAACTTTGGTGAGAAGAGTGCAACCGATTATTCAAAAGCTGATAAGGCATTTGAAATCGTGCATTCTTTTTTTGTTACCTAAAAAACACAGTATTCGCTGACTGTTTAATAGTAATAACAATGCCGTGTTGCCAACCTTTTGATATGTCTGTTGTACTCTTTCAACCTGTTTCCGGTTGAAAGAGTTTTGTTTTTTTGTGAGGTGAAAATGTGATAACTGAGGAAAAGAAGCAGTGGGCAATTGAACAACTGCGAGAAAAAAACAAGGAGCTTGGCAGACTCCCCAAAAAGGATGATTTTGATGTGGTGACTTTATCACGCATCAAAGCCTTTTTGGGTCCGTGGCCGAGAGCTTTGGAAACTGCAGGGTTAAAAGAACCGAAGATAATACCCGAAAAAAAGAAAAAGAAGAAAAAACAACAGACAGCTTTCAAAAAGGAGACGAACGGTAATGGCTAAAAAAATTATCAGCATATTCATCATTCTTGCGATGATTTTAACCGCAATACCCTTAACAATATCGGCAACAGAACCCGATACAGTATATATTTCAATCAGCGATGACAGTCAGTTTGTAACCGACAGCAACGGCAATCAGATGGCATTTTATCCCGTAACATTGGATGAACTTGCAGAGATTGATCTCGGCGATTATTATCTTGACGGATATGCATACGATGCAGACGGTGACAATGTTCCCGAGCTCACCGCACTTCACCTTTATATTTATGTTCACGAAATAATACTCGGACTTGATTGGTCGGATGTAAACGTCAGCGGAAGTGCAGGAAGTATTTATTTTGCAGGCGGGCTTTTCGGTTTCTCCGATGAAAATCTCCGCTATGACCTTAATGGTGCATATCCCGCAGTTGACGGTTGGGGTCTGACCGCAGACCGAATCGTTCTCAACGACGGTGACTTTCTGAATATTGCGCACTACACAAGCTGGGCGTTCTGGGGTGACAGCACAACAGGATTCCATTACTTTACCGATTCACAAGGAAATCTCAACCATACATATAACACTTCCGTTAATGAAGAGCTTGAACTTGGTTTGGTTCGCAGTTATTCAGATTGGGCAAACGGTGGAGTTGCGGCATTTGACCCTGAAACCGGTTATACCGTTTATTACGGAACCGCTTACGGTGTTCCCACAGGCAGCACAGCCACAGACGATAACGGACTTGTAAAAATTTCGTTCCCTTCAGGCGGAACATGGTATGTGTGGACTGACGGCGGTTACGGTATGGAAAATCCTGCAGATATTGTTTCCGCACCTGCGTTTGCAACCGTAAAGGTAAAAGGTGAGCCCGACCTTCTGTTCACAATTGACTTGACGGAACTTGATGACTCTATTTACGAGGGCGGTATCATCAATTGTAATTTCAACGACGAAAGTGAGTTCTGGGACGGTAATGCCACAGCAGGAAAAACTACATCATATTCATTTGTAGCCGATGAGTATGACAATTATATTGTATATATCGATTATTATGTTGACAGCGACATAGTAGGATGGAATGTCAACGGTATCAACTATCTCATTGAAGATTCTTCCGCACATGAAGATTATTGGGATTTCGGTGACGATTCAGGTGTCGGATACGGGTTTGGCTACACGGATGATAACAACAAAGCTTATGACGAATTCTATCTTGTTCTCGGTCTTGAAAATTCTTACAATAAACCGGGAAGCTGGGTTATTAAACCGGTTCTTATGACTGAACAGATAATTGAAGTTATTATTGCTATTGATGATATCGGAGAGGTAACAGCAGAAAGCGGAGATTCTATCAACTTTGCCTGGGAGCTTTACAATGCACTTACCGATCCAGAAAAAGAACTTGTTTTCAATTTTGCTGACCTTGAAGAAGCACAGGCTGTTTATGATGATTTGATGGATGCTCAGGCTGCTGCCGATGAAGCGGCGGCGAATGCGGTTGAAGCAAAAATCGATGAAATCGGCACAGTAACTATTTTCGATTATAAAAAGATTTATGCTGCCCGTGAAGCATACGATGCACTTGCCGATTCACAGAAAAAGCTTGTGGAAAATTATTCCGTTCTCACCGATGCGGAAAATGCTTTTTCAGCCTTGCTTGCAGAAGCCGCAAAGGCAGACCATAAAACAATTTACGAAGCAACGGGAGCATATATCAATGCTCTCGGCACACCTTCTGTCGGTTCAACCGGTGGCGAGTGGATGATAATTGACCTTACCCGTTCAGGATATGATTGCCCCGAAGGATATTATGAAAACGTTGTTAATTATGTAAAAGAAAATATCAATGATAAAGAACAGCTCCATAGAGCAAAATCAACCGACAATTCAAGAGTTATTCTTGCTCTCACCTCAGCAGGCTATGATGTAACGGATGTTGACGGTCACAATCTCCTTATGGGTCTGACTGATATGACCTATGTTAAAAAGCAAGGAATC
>JAZSLR010000058.1:0-41367 GCA_045535475.1 Acutalibacteraceae bacterium
AACCAGCAGAATCAGCAGAACAAGAAGAATAACAACAAGGAAAACTTCTGAAGCTGAAGCGGCGGCACCCTGGAGGTCCCACCGCTGAATTATGGAATCAACCCCAAGCTATACTTGTGGGAAACTCCAAAGAGGAAGCATTGAGTGCAGAAAAACACCTCCTTTGATATAATAGAAAATGCAACACCAAATTGCAGTTGGTGTTGCTTAGATGCACCTTTAGGTGCTGCCGGCAGGGTTATTATTCAAGCCGCGTCTTTTCGGCCGTGGTTTGAACAATGAAATTATAAACACGGTTGATATAATCATAACAAATCCGATTATGTCTGCATCCGAAAATTCCGTGCCGAGCCAGACTGCGGAAATAACAGTTGCCGCAACGGGCTCTATGCTTGAAATTATGCTTGCTTTTGTTGCACCGATGAGGTGGATTCCCTCAAGATAGAAGGAGTAGGCAAGCACGGTGCCGAGGATAACGATTCCCGAAACCGCGCCGACAAGCGGCAGACTGATTACGGGCATTATCTCCCACGGTCTGAATACAAACGAAATAACAATTCCGCCCAGAAGCATTCCCCAGCCGAGTACGGTCGGCGTGTCTGAAACCTGAAGAAGCTTGCCGGGTATCAGCGAATAGCAAACGAGAAAAACAGCTGCAAGCAGTCCCCACACCAATGCTGCGGGAGTGACGGAAAAGCTGCTCAGGTTGCCGCCCGTTGCAATCAAAAATGTTCCGCCGACAGCAAGAATAATAGCAATAACTTCTGTTAGCACAGGTGGTTTTTTGTTTTTCAGGCACATAAAAACAAGTATCATTGCAGGTGACAGATACTGCAGAACCGTTGCCGTGCCTGCATTTGAATATTCTATGGCGGTGAAGTATGCATACTGGCACAGAATCAGACCGAAAACCGTGAATGCTGCCATCCTTATGCGGTTGTTTCTGCCGTGCCACACATCAATAATTTTCTTTTTGTTTTTGAACGCACAGAAAGTCAGAAGAATAACGCCCGTCAGAATCATTCTTATCGGCACAAGCCATTTTGAAGTAACGTTATGATATGTAAATAAATACTGACCGCACGAGCCTGAAAACCCCCAGAAAATTCCGCCCGTAAGAGAAAGGATGATTCCCAATGCGGTTTTTGACTTTTTCATTTTTACCACCTTGCGAATCATAACATAAACAAATTTTAATTGCAACATAATTCGGCATAACATTTAAGAAAAATGCCTATAATTTATTCAAGACCGGATTTTGGTTTATGCACAGTAGGGGCGACCCTGCGCAGTAGCCCGTAACAACGAAAAACGTAACGGACAGCCGCGCGGGGTCGCCTCTGCAACGTGATGAATAAATAAAAATTGAGAAAAATGAAGAAATCAAAAGAAAATCGAAGATAATTTTAATTTTTGCGTCGCAAACACCATTTTTTGACCTTTTCTGACTTTTGACCTTTTGACCTTCAGGGAATATAATGTAGTCAAGGTCAAAGAAAGTCAAAGTCAAAACCAAAAAGGATGATTTTATGAGTTTGAGTAATGATATTGCAAGAATGCTTCTTGAAATGCTTGAGAGCGACGGCACAACCGAAATTCAGCGTAATGAGCTTGCGCAGACGCTCGGATGCGTGCCGAGTCAGATAAACTATGTTATTTCTTCACGTTTCACGCCCGAGCAGGGATATATTGTTGAAAGCCGCAGAGGCGGCGGAGGTTACAACAAAATCACCCGTGTCAAGCTTGACCGTCCGTCGCTGATAATGCATACGGTCAACTGCATCGGCGATGCTCTTGATTATGCTGCCTGCCACGCGAATACGGTTAATCTTCTCCATAACGGCGCAATCGACCAGAAAACGGCAAAGCTTCTGCTTGCCGCAACGGGCGAAAAATCGCTCAGGGCATTACCGCCTGCCGTTAAGGACAGAATAAGAGCATCGATATTCAAACAAATGTTAATAACTATAGAAGGAAGGAATGATTGATTATGTTATGTCAGAATTGCGGAAAGAATGAAGCAACAACCCACATCAAGCAGATTATAAACGGCGATATGGCGGAAAGCCATCTTTGCTCCGATTGCGCATCGCATCTCGGTTATTCCGATATGTTTTCGGGATTCGGTCTGAATCTCTCGGAGCTTTTCGGCGGATTTCTCGGAGATATGATGCCTTCAATCTCATCAGGCAACTCCCCGAGATGCCCCAAATGCGGAACTTCTTTTGATGAAATCGCACGCGACGGCAGGGTCGGCTGTGCAGATTGTTACAGAACCTTCTATGACAAGCTTCTCCCGTCAATCCAGAGAATTCACGGCAAAATAAAGCACAGCGGAAAGACTGTTTCTGCCGCACCCGAGCAGCCGAAGGCTGAAACAAAAGAGGAAAAAATCGAAAAACTCAAAGCGGCGATGAATGATGCCGTTGCAAAGCAGGATTTCGAAAATGCGGCGAAAATCAGAGATGAAATCAAGGCTCTTGAAGGAGGCGAAAGCAATGAGTAAATGGTATATAGACAAGGGTGACCAGGGTGATATCGTGCTCAGCACACGCATCCGTCTTGCACGAAATCTTGATGAATTCCCGTTCCCTGCGAAGCTTGACATTGCAGGCAAAAACAAGGTGAACGCACTCATCAAAAGTGTTCTTTTTGAGAACGACAGAAAGGATTTCAGCTTTATTGAAATGAAAGACCTTTCGAGAATTCAGGCTGTTTCTCTTGCGGAAAGGCACCTCATCAGTCCCGAATTCGCTGCTAAAAAAGACGGCAGTGCGCTTGTTCTTTCGGCGGACGAAAGTGTCGGAATTATGCTCTGCGAAGAGGACCACATCAGGCTTCAGGTTATGAAAGCGGGTCTTGCTCTCGAGGAAGCGTATGATATTGCCGATAAGCTCGACAGTATGCTTGATGCAAAGCTGAAGTATGCATTTGATGAGAGAATCGGCTATCTTACTCAGTGCCCGACCAATCTCGGCACGGCAATGCGTGCATCGGTTATGCTTCATCTGCCTGCGCTAACAAGATGCGGTCAAATGAACAGACTTGCCAACACCGTTTCAAAGCTCGGCTTGACAATAAGAGGCGCATACGGCGAAGGTTCACAGCCGAAGGGCGATATTTATCAGATAAGCAACCAGATTACACTCGGAATAACCGAAGAAACCGCAATCGCAAATCTCAAATCGATTGTGCTTCAGCTCGTTGCCCAGGAAAGAGCTGCAGCGGCGGAAATTATCAAGAATCCCGTTGAAGAGGATAAAATTTTCCGCGCACTCGGCGTGCTCGGGAATGCACGCCTGCTCAGCACGGATGAATTTATGGAGCTGATTTCGGTTGTCAGACTCGGCTCGGCAAGAGGTCTTGTTGATGTTCCGATTGAAAAGATAAATGAGCTGATAGTCAGTATGCAGCCTGCAACAATCAGTGCGGCAAATGCCGATGCATCAACCGCTTCGGCGAGGGATGTTATCAGAGCAAAAACAGTGAGAGAAGCTCTGCAATAATTCTGCATTTTGCACTTTGCATTTAAAAGATAGGGGGATAAAGTATGTACAGATTTACGGGCTTTACTCAGAAAGCCAACGATGCGCTCAACAGCGCAATTACTTCGGCGGAAAATCTTGGCCATACCTACGTCGGCAGCGAGCATATATTGCTAGGTCTGCTTGCGGAAAGCGGAGGTATGGCATACACGGCACTTACGGCGAGAAAGGTCACATTCGGCGAGGTTGAATCGATTCTAAAAAGCAGTATCGGCATCGGCTCGCCGACAGTGCTCTCGCCCAATGACTTCACGCCGAGGTCAAAAAATATCATTGACACGGCTATTCTTCAGGGTAGAAGTATGGGGCATTCCTATATCGGCACGGAGCATCTGTTGATGGGTATTATCCGTGAAGGCAGCGGAGCCGCAACGGAAATTCTCACCCGCCTGGGCGTTCAGCCTCAGGATTTGCTCACAGACCTTACGAACGCTCTCGGCAGCAGCAGTCAGCCGTCGTCGTCGAAGAAGGATTCAAAAGAAAAATCAAACACGCCGACTCTCAGCCAGTTCGGCAGAGACCTCACCGTTCTTGCAATGCAGGGCAGGATTGACCCCGTTATCGGCAGGCAGAACGAAATCGAGAGAGTCATTCAGATTCTCAGCAGAAGAACGAAAAATAATCCCTGCCTTATCGGTGAACCCGGTGTCGGTAAAACAGCAATCGCAGAGGGGCTTGCCCTCAAAATCGCAACGGGCGAAGTTCCCGAATTGCTCCGAAGCAAAAGAATAATCACGCTTGACCTTACGGGTATGGTTGCAGGCACAAAATACAGAGGTGACTTTGAAGAAAGAATACGCAACGCCGTTGAAGAAGTCAAGAAGTCGGGCGACATCATTCTTTTCATCGACGAGGTTCACACTCTCATCGGTGCAGGTTCTGCGGAGGGTGCTGTTGATGCGGCGAATATTCTTAAACCCTCTCTTGCGAGAGGTGAGCTTCAGGTTATCGGTGCAACAACACTCGAAGAATACCGCAAGCACATCGAAAAGGATGCCGCACTCGAAAGACGATTTCAGCCCGTCACCGTCGGCGAGCCCTCCGAGGAGGAGGCAATAGAAATTCTTCGTGGCATCCGTGATAAATATGAGGCACATCACAAAGTAAAAATCACCGACGGTGCAATCATTGCAGCCGTTAAAATGTCATCGAGGTATATTGGTGACAGATATCTGCCCGACAAGGCAATTGACCTGGTTGATGAAGCGGCATCAAGAGTAAGACTTAAGGCATTCACAGCCCCGCCTGATTTGAAAGCTCTTGAGGGTAAACTTAAATTGCTCAGCGAAGAGCTTGAATCCGCCGTCAATTCGCAGGATTTTGAACGCGCGGCGGAAATCCGTGACGAAAAGAATAAGGTTGCATCCGAGCTTGACAGCGAGCGTCAGCTCTGGAAGGAAAAAAGCAACCGCTCAACGGGCGAAGTGGGCGAGCAGGAAATTGCCGCGATTGTTTCGCAGTGGACGGGCATTCCCGTTGTTCAGCTCACTCAGGAAGAAAGTCAGCGTCTGCTTCATATGGAAGAAGAGCTTCACGGCAGAATAGTCGGTCAGAATGAGGCGGTCAGTGCCGTTGCAAGAGCAATCAGGCGTGGCAGGGCGGGTCTTAAAGACCCGAGAAGACCCACGGGTTCATTCATCTTCCTCGGCCCCACGGGTGTCGGCAAAACCGAGCTTTGCAAGACCCTTGCAACATCAATGTTCGGCGACGAAAATGCTATGATAAGGCTTGATATGTCCGAATATATGGAAAAGCACACGGTTTCAAGGCTTGTCGGTTCGCCTCCCGGTTACGTCGGCTATGAGGAAGGCGGTCAGCTTACCGAAAAGGTACGCCGCAGACCCTATTCCGTTCTTCTTTTTGATGAAATAGAGAAGGCACATCCCGATGTTTTCAATATGCTCCTCCAGATTCTTGAGGACGGCATTCTCACCGATTCGCAGGGCAGAAGAGTTGATTTCAAAAACTGCATCATCATTATGACCTCGAATGTCGGCGCAAAAATGATTGCGCAGAGCGGTGCGGGCACTCTCGGATTTGCTCCTCAGAGCAGTGAAACAATGAGTGAAAAGAAAATCCGCGAAGCTGTTATGGGCGAGCTTAAGAATGTTTTCAGACCCGAATTTCTCAACCGAATTGATGACATCATCGTTTTTCATCAGCTCGGCAAGGATGATATCAACGAAATTGCAAAAAGAATGCTTGAAACGCTCTCGAAAAGGGTCAGAGAGCTTGAAATCGAGCTTGATTTTTCTCCCGAAGCGGTTGAGGCAATCGGTAAGGCAGGGTTCGACCCCGTCTACGGCGCACGTCCGCTCAGAAGAGCAATTCAGCAGAGAATTGAAGATAAGCTTTCGGAAGAGATGCTCGAAGGCAAGCTCGGAGCGGGCAAAAGCTATGTTTGCATTTATAAAGATGACGATTTCTCATTTGAGGAGAAATAAAAGAACAGGTCGGTTCTGCGGAGCCGACCTTGTTTTGAATAATGTGTAAATAATTATAAATTTAACATATAAGTATTGTTTTTTTAACAAATATCTGTCATAATGCAAGTGTAAATAAAAATTCCTTGGAGGATAAAAACTATGAAAAAAGCCATAATCGCAATAGTTGCAGTTCTTGTTGTTGCCGCAATCGCAGTCGGCGGATATTTTATTTTTAAGCCGGATGAAAAAAATCCCGAGGAAATCACACTTACCGTTATCAAAGATGATTTTGTGCTCAACGACAATCTTCTTTCCTCTCTTATCAAGAACCCCGACAGATATCAGGCTTCTCTTGCAACCGATTATGCTATGGGTGAAGCAAAAGCGGCAGAATTTTATCAATCGCCCGAAGAATGGCTTTCCTGCGAGCAGATTATTGAAATAACAAATAACAGCACAGAAACCGTTACCATCTACGGCTTCACGGTTGAAAACAACGGTAAAAACGGTATATATATAAACAGTAATATCGGCGCAGAGCTCGGCATTTCCCCCGGAGGCACAGGCCCCGCATCATTCAGCATTCTTTATGAAAACGGTGACCTTTCAACAGATGAAGCAAAAGCCCTTCTCGATGAACTTGATATCAAGGTTGTTTTCAGCAAATCTCCCGTTGAATATGACGACGGAAGCGAAAGTGTTGAAGAAACCAAAACCGCTTCAATCGAGAAATCCGACGTTATCTGATAAGGAATATAACTATGAGTTTTTTCAAGCGTAATTCATCGCCGTCCGGACCGCCCGAATATCTTATTGTCGGGCTCGGCAATCCCGGCAGGCAGTATGAGCTGACCCGCCATAACGCAGGCTTTCTTTTTGCGGATTTGCTTGCGGATAAAAATAATGACAAAATAAGTAAAATTCAATTTAAATCAGTGACCGCCTCAATTGATGTTGGCGGTCACAAGTGCTTGCTTATGAAGCCGCAGACCTTTATGAACAACAGCGGAGAAGCTGTAAAGCAGGCGGCGGCATTCTATAAAATCCCGCCCGAAAGAATAATTGTTGTTTTTGACGATATCTCTCTGCCTTGCGGCAAGCTCCGCATCAGGCGCAAGGGAAGTGCAGGCGGTCACAACGGAATCAAAAGCATTATTTATCATCTGAATTCCGATAATTTTCCCAGAGTCAAGCTCGGAGTCGGCGAAAAGCCGCACCCCGATTATGACCTTGCGGACTGGGTTCTTTCCAACTTCAAAAAGGATGAAATCCCTGCTTTGCGTGAAGCTGCGGAAAAAGCCTGCGATGCGGTTGAGCTTATCGTAAAAGGCGATACCGATAAAGCGATGAGCAACTTCAACAGTTAATTCATCATTCCGTTGAGAACGTTTTCTACGCTCTTCATACACTTGACAGCGTTCTTTCGGTAAGCTCTTTTACTGCTCTTCGACATCATTTTTGAGCCGGCGATAACTGCCATCGTGCCGACGGCAAGTCCGATACCCATACCCTTGGCAATTGCCATATTTTTTGTAGATGAAAGCATCATTGTAATTCCCTCCAATCAAATATTATCACAGATATTTTGCCCGATTGAGGGAATAAAAATAATGTCAAATAATTTTAAGGAAGTCATAAAATGTCAGTTCTTAATATAGTTCTGGTTGAGCCGCAGATTCCCCAGAACACGGGCAATATTGCCAGAACCTGCGCTGCAACAGGAGCAAGACTCCATCTTGTTGAACCGATGGGATTCAAGGTTGACAACGCAAAACTCAAAAGAGCGGGGCTTGATTACTGGCATCTGCTCGATATCACATATTACAGCGACCTCAACGATTTTTTTGAGAAAAACAAAAACGGAAATTTTTTCTTTTTTTCAACCAAGGCAACCAGGATTTATTCCGAGGTTGAATATCCCGACAATTGCTATCTCGTTTTCGGCAAAGAAACCGCAGGACTGCCCGAAGAGTTGCTTTTTGATAACAAGGAAAGCTGCGTGCGTCTGCCTATGATAAACGACAGCTCCGCAAGAAGCCTCAATCTTTCAAACTCGGTTGCAATCGGTGCATACGAAGTTCTCAGACAGTGGAATTTCCCCGAGCTTCTGACAAAAGGCAAGCTCACGAAATTTGACTGGTCGGAATAATCAAGGAGGAAGTAAAAAATGAAACCTGTCAGCGTGCTTTACAAGGCAATCAATGCCGTATTTACCGCACAGTCAAGGCATCTCACAAAAAAGAAAACCGCTCTTCCCATTGAAGATGCGGAATTCATCTGCACTCCGAGAGCAAAAGGAACAACTTTCTCACTCGGTTATTCAAAAGAAAAAATACTTCCCGACGATATTGATAAAAAGAAATATTACATAGCCGGATACGGCGAAAACAAGCCTGCAAAGGGAGTTCTCGATGCACCTCAGACCCACGCGGTGTGGCTTGACGACCTTTCGGGCAAGGGCGGAATAGTGCTTGTTTCAATTGACAATGTCGGTATGCTTAACAGCGACGTCAACAAGCTTCGCGAAAGACTGCGTGAATTCTCAATGCTCAGCGGCTGCAGAAGCATCAACATAGTCAGCACTCATTCTCACGCAGGCATCGACACAATGGGTATCTGGGGTCCTTTACCTTTCAGCGGAAAAGACCCGAAATATATGGAGCTTGTGTTCTCGCAGACGGTAAAAGCTGTTAAGGATGCGTATGCAAACCGCAAAAACGGCAAGCTTTATCTCGGCAGAGTTGAAGTGCCCGATATGCAGGAGGATATAAGAACTCCTATAGTCTACTCAAAAACTCTCACTCGCCTGAGATTCGTTCCTTATGACGGTTCAAAGCAGACCTATATAATCAACTTTGCATCTCATTCCGAATCTCTTCAGGGATGCAATGAGCTTGTCAGCGCGGATTTTCCCGGCTATCTCAGGGAGAAAATCCTTGAAGAAGCAGGCGCAGAAACTCTCTATTGCGTAGGCGCAATCGGCGGAATGATAAGTATGGATATCCCCGATGAGCAGGAAATCCGTAAAAACGGAAATGATTTTTCCGAATCGACCAAAAGAATCGGCCGTCAGCTTGCAGACTATGCACTTTCAATCAAGGAAGAGGATGAAACCCTTCTCAATGCAAAAATCGGCAGCATAACCCAACAGGTTTATTTCAAGGCGGAAAACACAATTCTTCTAGTTGCCGCAAAAGCAGGAATACTTGAAGCGAAGGAATACAGAATGCCCGATAAATCAGGCTTTGCAATGAAATCCGAAATCAGCTATTTTGAGATTGACAGCCTTAAGATTCTTATGCTTCCGTGCGAAATATTCCCCGAGCTTGTTTACGGCGGATATCTTCCGGCAGAGGAATCTGCAACGGGTAAGGGCGGCGAAATCAATCCCGTTCCCCTTAAGGAAATCGTCGGCGATGACGTTATGATAATCGGTCTTGCAAATGACGAACTCGGTTACGTGCTTCCGCCGAACGACTATATTCTCAACGAAGAAGCACCGTATTTTGAAAACGGACGCGACATTCACGGACGCAGACATTACGAAGAAACCAATTCACTCGGTCCCGAAACCGCACCCAAAATTGCAGAAACAGTTGCAAAAATCATTTCTGCTGTTGAAAAATCAAAAAATGTATGATATTATATATCAGATAACAAACAGAAAGGACTTGCCCCTATGAAATCAGCAATTTGTTTATTCCTTGTTCTTGTAACAGTAGCCCTTTGCTTCTTCGGATGCTCCAATGTTCCTGAAGAACCCGCAACATCTGAAGCTATGGTTCAGTCATATGTTAATCCTTACGGTGCAACAGCAGCTCCTCCCGTTAACGTTGACCCCACAGCAGGCGGTACAACAATCCCCGTTCAGTACGTTGAAACCACAAATAATGTTGAACTCGTTCTCAACAGCTATTATGTTTATAAGAATTCAGTTGCAAAAATCACCGATATCGTTCTTGAAGACGACGGATTCTCACTCAGAGCAAGCGGTTTTGCAGATGTTGAAATGATTGCCATCGGTTCAAAGAAGGAAGATATGAAAATCGGCTTTACTGCATATGACAAAAACGGCGATGTAGTAAGAAAGAATCATATTCTTGTTGACCTTGACGGTGTTAAGGAAGGCGACATCTGCGAAGAGAAGCGCTTTGACTTCCCCAGAGAAACAGTTAAGATTGTTTTCCACGACTATATTGAGAAATAATCAAATAAAAATGTAACCGCTGCTTTGCTTGGTGCGAAACAGCGGTTTTTGTGTATAAAAACAAGGCTTGTGAAGTAAACCTCACAAGCCTTGTTGATTATTTTGCGTTTAATTATGCTTTGTTGTCGCAGCCGAGAACGTTCTTGATCTTGTGCTCAACCATACCCTGGATAGCGGTACGTGCGGGAGCAAGATACTGTCTGGGATCGAAGTGACCGGGATTCTCAGCCATATACTTTCTGATAGCAGCTGTCATTGCAAGACGAAGGTCGGAGTCGATGTTGATCTTACAAACAGCGTGTGAAGCAGCCTTACGAAGTTCGCTTTCGGGGATACCGATAGCATCTTCCATCTTGCCGCCGAATTCATTAATCTGATCAACAAACTCGGGAACAACCGATGATGCACCGTGAAGAACGATGGGGAAGCCGGGAAGCTTCTTCTCGATTTCTTCAAGGATGTCGATGCGGATTTTGGGATCCTGACCGGGCTTGAACTTGAATGCACCGTGGCTTGTGCCGATAGCGATTGCAAGTGAGTCAACGCCTGTTCTTGTTACGAAGTCGATAACTTCAGCGGGGTTTGTGTATGAAGCGTCTTCGGCGGAAACATTAACATCGTCTTCGATGCCTGCGAGCTGACCGAGTTCGCCTTCAACAACAACGCCGTGAGCGTGAGCGTAATCAACAACCTTCTTTGTGAGAGCAACGTTCTCTTCGTAGGGAAGGTGTGAGCCGTCGATCATAACTGATGTGAAGCCGCCGTCGATGCAAGCCTTACAAGTTTCGAAATCGGGGCCGTGGTCAAGGTGAAGAGCGATGGGAAGACCTGTTGTTTCAACAGCAGCCTCAACGAGCTTAACAAGATATGTGTGGTTTGCGTAAGCTCTTGCGCCCTTGGAAACCTGAAGGATGAGGGGAGCGTTGAGAGCTTTACCTGCTTCAACGATACCCTGGATGATTTCCATGTTGTTAACATTGAATGCACCAACAGCGTAGCCGCCCTTGTATGCATCTTCGAACATTTTCTTGGTTGTTACAAGTGCCATTTTTATCACTCCTGAAAATTTTATTTAAATTAACCTTATTAATTATATCAAAAATTTGAGGGATGTCAATATAAAAAACGGACACACATATAATGTGTATCCGTTAATTTTTTATTCAGTATCAACGAGAGTCTGTATTGCAGAGTCGATATTGCCGTTGTGATATGCGTTATCAACAATCACTCTTGCTTCCTGATATTCGCTTGTGATGATGAGATAAACATAGTCGCCGAGAACACAGACGGCGTTGCCTTTTGTTTTTGCATAGTTCTCGGGAGAATAGGACTGAGTGTTGTCTGCAACGCTTTGGAGATAGCCGTCAAGTGTTTCGCACGTTGCGTTCAAATCAGCACCGTCGGCAAGCTTGATGAGAATGATTGTGTCCGCATTAACAGACGGGTCAGCCGCTTCCGCAAAAACATATTCCTCAAAATCCGCAAGGTTGAAGCCGAAAAGAGTTTCAATAAGCGCGTCGGGCATAACCTCCATTTCGGGCATATTCGTGACTTTTTGAAGCGATGCGTACACATCGGCAAGCGGAGGTGCCTGCGTTTTCGCACAGGATGCAAAGCCGCAAATGCAGATTGCCGCACAGATAATCAGCGAAATTACTTTTTTCATATACATTCTCCTTTTATTGTGTTGCGCCAAGCATTTTTGCCCAGACGGCGTATGCGGAATCGGTCTGATGAATGTATTCATCGCTGCAATATTCCGCGCTGAGTGAATATTTTTCATCCTGCAGAGGGGTCATAATGTCGATGTAGTCAAGATTATCATTCTTCAGGCAGAGAAGCTTCATATTGTGGTTGAGGTTTGCAAGGTTGAGATTATTGAGATTCGTTTTCTGCGCCGTTTCAACAAGGAATGTTGTGCTGATAACATAAACATTCGAATCGGGAACCTCTTTGCGTGCGGAGTTAATCAGCTTGCAGTAGTTTTTGACCGTGCCTTCAACGCCCGAAACTGCGATGTCATTGATGCCGAGGCAGATGTAGATATTTTCGGGTTTGATTTCGGAGATTGCTTTAACCACCGGAGTTTCTTTTCCCTTATACAGCGGATGACTGTATCCCTTATCCTCGGCAATGCTGTTGCTTAATGCGTGTTCCAAAGAATATGAACCCGCGGTAAGGAATACGGTATCCTTCATAATTCCTCTTTTTGCGCAGTAGCGTGCAAATCCGAGTGAAACAGAGTCGCCGATGAAAACAGATTTTGAAAGATCCGGCTTTTCAACCGTTGAGCCTTGTGGAGAGCCTTTTGAATCCTCTGATGAGTAGAGGACGAATCTTTCGGGAATTTCAACCGAAATATTTTTCGGAGCATCCGTGGGAGTTAATTCGGACGGTTTTGTGTGATATTCTGTTGAATGGACTGCGGTGATTTTGTTTGCCGAAACCGTTACGGCGGCATATCCGTCACGGTGAGTATATTCGTAGTAGCCGATTTTTGCACCTACCATACAAATAACCACCGCTGCAACAACAAAGGTTATCCTTAAGAGTATTTTCATAAATCGCACCCCGATAAATACGGATTTTGTTGAAATAGAAGATATACACCCGAATTATATCACAAGAATTCGGATTTGTCTATAGAGTCAATTTACCGCTCTTTACATTTTATTGAAAAAATGATACAATATGAATTATTATGTATTATCAAAATTCAGGAGTATCGGATGGACGGATTCAGAAAGGAATATATCGGCGGCGGAGTGACCGTTTTTGTTTCTCAAGCGCATACCTTCGGCACGGATGCCGTTTTGCTTGCCGATTTTGCATCGCCCTCCAAAAGAGCTGTGTGCTGCGACCTCGGTTCGGGTTGCGGAATAATACCTCTTTTATGGTGCAAAAAAGAAACGGGCAAAATCACCGCGGTTGAGATTCAGCCTCTCGGCGCAGAGCAGATTAATGCTGCAATCGAATATAATTTGCTTTCGGAAAGAGTGACAGCTGTAAATGCCGACCTGAAAGAGCTTAAAGGAATCATTCCTTTCGGATGCTTTGATGTTGTGACGATGAATCCGCCTTATAAAGCGAGCGGCGCGGGAATCGAAAGCAGAAGCAGTGCAGATAAGATAGCAAGGCACGAAACGATGTGTTCGTTCACCGATATCTGTGAAACCGCAAAAAAACTGCTGAATTTCGGCGGCAGACTTTGTATGTGCATAAGACCCGAAAGGCTCTGCGAGCTTTTCTTTGAAATGAAATCGGCAGGAATTGAGCCGAAAAGGCTCCGGCTTGTTTCCAAGTGCCCCGGCAAAGCACCGTGGCTTGCTCTTGTTGAAGGCAGACGCGGCGGCAAAAGCGGAATGACCGTTGAACCCGAGCTTTTTGTTCACGGTGATGGCGGCGGATATTCCGATGAAATGAAAAAAATCTACGGCGATTATCTTTTGGAAAACAGAGGTGAAAATTCTTGAGCGGAACGCTTTTTGTTGTTGGCACTCCGATAGGCAATCTCGGCGATATTTCTCCGAGAGCGCTTGAAACACTCGGAAACTGCGACTTTATTGCGGCTGAGGATACGAGAGTAACGCTCAAGCTTCTCAACCGTTTCGAAATAAAAAAAACGATGGTAAGCTATTTTGAGCATAATCGCTTCGAAAGAGGTCCGATGATTGCGGAAAGAATTCTTTCGGGCGAAAGCTGTGCTCTTGTGACGGATGCGGGTATGCCTGCAATATCCGACCCGGGTGAGGATTTGGTGAAGCTCTGCATCGAAAAAGGGATTAAGGTTGAATCTGTGCCTGGTCCGTGTGCGTTTGCAACGGCACTTGCCGTTTCGGGAATGCCGTCAAAACGTTTTACCTTTGAAGGCTTTCTTCCGATGGAGAAATCCGAAAGAAGAGAGCTTGTTGAGTCACTTGTCGGTGAAAGACGCACGATGATTTTTTACGAAGCACCCCATAAGCTTGCGCAGACTCTCAAGGACCTAGCAAATGCCTTGGGCGACAGAGAGATTGCGATAGTCCGAGAGCTTACCAAAATACACGAACAGGTAATAAAAACAACACTTTTCGCAGCTTCGGAAAAATATTCCGAAGAGCAGATAAAGGGCGAAATAGTACTTATTGTCAAGGGCGCCGAAGCCCCCGAAAAGGTGCAGATGACTCTTGAGCAGGCGGCTGAATACGCAAGGGAGCTTATTGCAAAGGGCGAGGGTAAATCCGACGCCGCAAAGCTTGCCGCAAAGGAAAGCGGACTGAAAAAAGGCGATATATATAAATTGATTATTCAGGAGTAATTTATGATTGCATATTTTATTGAAAGACCTTATCTTATAGCGATTATGGCGGCGCTTGTTGCGCTCACTCTTTTTGTCTGCGTAAAGGCGGGTCAGGCGAGCGCAAGAAGAGGAAAAGCCAACGAAGCGCTGATAAAAAAGCTCAAAGAAGAAAACGAACTCAGAAACGAATTTGCGGTTCTTACCGAAACGCTGGTGAAAAAAGCGGATTCCGTGCGCCTTTTTAAAGGAGTTGCTCTTAATCTTCAGAAGAAGATCTCCGATGCGGCGGATATGGAGTCTGAATTTTCAAAGTTCAGCGATGAGCAGAAGATGATTTACGCACTTTCATTTGTTGTTGAGGACGGCAGTGAAAAGCTCAGCAGCTTTTTCAGAATCAACGGTAAGCCCGTAACGGATAATGCTCTCAATGCGTTCGGGAAGCTTTTTGACGGAAGAGTATATGAAATTTTTGAGAGCGAATATAATTCCTTTGACCCCGACAACGAAGAAGCATCCGTAATTCCCGAAGAAACCGAAAAGCTTGATGCGGAATTTGCTTCTCTTGCCGATGCGGATTCAATCTGCGCCGCAGGCGGCAGATTCATTGCTGAAAATTGCGAAAATTTTATATGATTCCTATGCCTCTTACTGTTTTGCGGTGAGGGGCATATATATTGTTAAATTAACCAAAAACAGACCCTTGAATCCGTCAAAAAAGCAAAAATAAAAAAATGTCGTAATTTGGGTTGACTAATCAAAAAAATCGCCCTATAATGCAGACAAAATCACCTTTAAAGGGGAGGGAAATTCCGTGATTCCCAAGGATTTATTAATTAACAAGCCTGCGAGCCCCGCAATCAGAAAAATAGCCGAAAAACAGTTCGGAAAAGACGACGCACCGCTTTTTGCGGTTATCGGTGACCTTGACATTGACAGCAACTACGGTGAGGGCGGTGTTTATGTTGCCAAAGACCGTATTGTTGCAATCGGTGAAAATTTTGACGGCGGATTTCTGAGCCTCGATTTTGCAAACATTGCCGAGATTTCCGTCAAAAGAATGTACGGTAATGCGGTTCTTAAGGCAAAGACCACGGGCGGTTCTTCGATTGACCTTATGCGTTTCACCTTCGCGATGGCGGATATCTGTGATGCGGCGGCTGATTTCGTAAGCAAGGTTAACGAGGGCGAAAGTGTCGAAAGCCGTTTTGCCGCGGTTGAGGTTTCGTTCAGAAATCTTCGCTCATTCTGCCCCAAGTGCGGAAGAAAGCTTCCGTCACCGAACGCGGACTGTCTTAACTGTCAGGGCAAGGGCAAGATGGCGGCAACTATGCTTCGCTACATAAAACCCTATACGGGCAAGCTGATTTTCTGTATCTTCCTTTCTGTCATAACAACCGTTGCGGCACTTGTTCCGCCTTATGTCACAAGCCTTATGGTTGACTCGGTTATCCCGGGCGGAGATAAAAAGATGCTGATTGCGGTTATTGCATTCTTGCTGCTTGTTTATCTTATGCAGTACGGCATCGGCGCGCTGCGTTCTTATCATCTGAGAATTGCGGGCGACGGCATTATTGCCGACCTCAAAAAGGAAATCTACGCCAAGGCGCAGTATCTTCCGATGAAGTTTTACGACAAGACTTCAACGGGTTCGGTTATCAACCGAGTCAATTCCGATACTACCGTGCTCCAGCAGTTTATGCTGAGAATAACTCAGGAAGCCGTTGTTCAGCTTTTCACTATGATAGGCATCGTTGTTATAATGATGTGTATGAACTGGCGACTGACTCTTCTTTCGCTTATTCCTGTTCCCGTTGTTGTTCTTTGCAGCCGCTATTTCGGCAAAAAAATCGGACCTCTTTATCGCAGAATCTGGCGAAGGGGTGTTTCGATTTCGAGCATTCTTTCGGACACAATTCCCGCAGTCAGAATCGTCAAATCCTTCTCGAGTGAGGATAAGGCGGTCAAAAGATTTTCACGCCACGTTGATGACTGGCTTTACGAAGACAAAAAAGCAGGCAAGGTTGCGGCGATATTCCCGAATGTTATCACATTCCTTATCACCTGCGGCTCGGTTATCATCTGGTTTGTCGGCGGAAATATGGTTATTGACACTCCCGAAAGGCTTTCACTCGGTGTGCTTGTGTCGTTCATTTCTTACACAAGTATGTTCTATAATCCCGTCAACTTCTTTGCAAACCTCAGCGACTCTTATCAGAATGCGCTTGCATCGACGGAAAAAATTATGGATATCATCAACGCCGAGCCCGAGCACGATTTCGGCAAGGATAAAACACTTGACCACATAAACGGTAAGATTGAATTCCGTAATGTCAACTTCTCATTTGACCGTTCAAAGAAAGTTCTTAATGATGTCAACTTTGTTATCGAGCCCGGCGATGTTGTCGGTATTGTCGGCACAACGGGTTCGGGCAAATCTACGCTCATAAATCTTCTTATGCGTTTCTATGACGATTATGAGGGTGAAATTTTTATCGATGATGTCAATATCCGTGATATCGATATGGCATATTACCGCTCGCAGATCGGCTATGTTCAGCAGGAGCCGATGATGTTCCGCGACACGATATTCAACAATATCGCTTATTCGCTTCCGTCGGCACATCCCGAGCAGGTGCTCAATGCGGCGGATGTCGCACACGCTCACGGCTTTATTTCAAGGCTTCCCGATGCTTACGATACTATGCTCGGCGAAAGAGGCGTCGGTCTTTCGGGCGGTGAAAAGCAGCGTCTTTCAATTGCAAGAGCCGTTCTAAAAAACCCCGGTATCCTTATTTTCGACGAGGCAACCTCTGCCGTTGACTCCGAAACCGAAAAGCTTATTCAGGATGCCATCAACAATCTAATCAGGGGCAGAACAACTCTTATGATTGCCCACAGACTTTCAACTCTGCGCAAGGCTAATAAGATAATCGTTGTCGATAAGGGCAACATCATTGAATTCGGATCGCCCGACGAGCTTATGGCAATGAAGGGCAAATACTACAAGCTCATCAAGATTCAGTCAATGAGCGAGCAGGTTGCAGCCGAAAAAGCCGCAGAAAATTTTGAATAAGGAGGAGCTTATATGTCAAGAAATTTTATTGACGGGTCTGAAATCCGCATAACCGTTAAAGACAAAATCTTCTGTGACGTTGAGTTCTTCACGGGAGAAAAATTCACAGACCTCGAGCCGAGGAGACTATTCCCCGTCAGCGGTCTGAGCGAATACATAACCTTCCTCGACAGCGAGGGAGAGGAAAAATTCATTCTCCGCAAGCTCGATAATATGGAGCCGTCGCAGAGAGAGCTTCTGCTCGGCTGCCTTGAGGAATATTACAGAATTCCCAAGATAACAAGACTCATCAGCCGAAGCGAAAAGCACAGAATCTGGCTCTGGAATGTTGAAACCGACAGAGGTAATTACACCTTCGAGATTATCAACCACATTCAGTCTATGAAGATGTTCTACGATAAGCGCATACTTATCAAAGACGGTAATGACAATCGCTATGAAATCCCGAATATCTATGATCTCGACAAACGCAGTCAGAAACTCATACTCCCCGATATGTAATGAAAGGAACGATATTATGAAACTTATTCTTGCCATAGTAAATAACGATGACAGTGCGGTTGTTTCCGCAACACTCACAAGAGAAAACTACAGCGTAACAAAGCTCTCAACCACGGGCGGATTCCTTATGATAGGCAACACTACGCTGCTTATCGGCGCCGAGGATGACCGTGTTGCAAGAGCAAAGGAAATCATCAACGAATATTCAAGAACAAGAAGCAAGGTTGCAATGACAACCGATTCTCTCGGCAGAGGACTTCAGAAGGACAGCCTTGAAGAAGAAATCACCGTCGGCGGTGCTACGGTATTTGTATTGAACGTCGAAAGTATGGACAAATATTAAGGAGAATAAAATGAAAAAAATAACAAGCATTTTACTTGCCGTTTCGCTTATTTTTTCCTTCTGCATCCTTGCAAATGCCGATGAAGAAGGATTGAAATTTGGTGCAGACGGTAAATTCACCGTGCTTCAGATAAGCGACCCGCAGGATGACCATTATCCCGCATATGATTTGGTTAATTTCATTAAGCTTGCAATTGAACAGACGAATCCCGACCTCATTGTTTTTACGGGTGATATTGTTGAGGACAGCAGAATCGGTGACCTCGGCATTGACGGACAGAGCTTCAGAGAAGGCGTTGAGGTTGATGGTGACTATTATCAGACGGTTATGAACGTGACCGCAGCGTGCGAAGCTGTTTTTGCCGAGGCTGAAAGCAGGGATATCCCCTTTGCCGTTTGCCAGGGTAACAATGACTATGGCAGCGGTGTAACAAACGAGGATTGGCTCAAAATTTACAACAGCTATGAAAACAGCCTCACCGTTGACGAAAGCAACGACGAGGGCGGCAGAATTGATTTTAACCTTGAAATCAAAGGCAATGACGGAAAAACAGCTTTCAACATCTGGATGATGGATACGGGGTCGAATTCCGTCACCGAAGAGCAGATTGATTGGTATAAATCCGAAAGCGCGGCACTCAAAGCCGAAAACGGCGGTCAGCCCGTACCTTCGATTCTTTTCCAGCACGTGCCCACGAGCGACCCCGGCTTCCTTTTTGAGGAGTGCAGTATGTGGGACGATGGCGCAAGGCTTGTTGACGGTAAGATGCTGCGTCTTAACAAGGACGTCGCAAACGGTTATAATGCAAGCGCGTTCACCATTCCCGAAGATACAAGCGCACAGTTCAAGGCTTGGAAAGAGTGCGGTGACGTTCTCGGTGCATATTTCGGCCATTGGCACACCGAAGGCTTTACCGGCACATATGACGGCATTGAGCTTGGTATGACATATGGATGCGAGTTTGCAAAAACAGGCCCTTACGGCATCAGAGTTTTCACGATTTATGAAAATGATGCGGAGAATTTTGATAATGAAATTTATACCTATGAGGGCAGCGTAAGGGGCGGAAATGCAGAATTTGAGCTTCAGACTGATGAACCCTATGCGGTTTATGACAATGATTTTGAAGCTTTCTTTGCGGGAATAAAGAACGTTTTCATTATTTTTGCACTTCAGATAAAGAGCATATTTGCATAAAATTAAAAAGAGAACGGAGCGGTTCGTTATTTGAACCGCTCCGTATTTTTGTTATTTTGTTCTGATAATGGGTCGGGAAAGAATGCCGACATCGCGGAGTGTATACTCGTAGCTCCAGCCTTCCTCGTCGGAGCGCCAGGCTCCGGGGCCGTGCCACGAATGCTTGACATCGGTCAGATGAACGGGACCGAAGGCATTGTAGCGGTTGCCGAAGAGGGTTATGTCAACCTTGTGTGCGCCCGAGTCGAGTCCGTCAATTTCAAGGATATAGGGAGGATAAACTATCTTGCCCTTGTTATCGCCGTCAACCGAAACGCCGATGAGCGCGCCTCTGTATTGGGTTGCGTCAATCTTAATGTTTTCGCCTTCCGCTTCAAGGTGATAGGTGATGTTGCCGCCGTAGAAGGGCAGTCCCTGAGAAATGATTGAGCCGAAGCCGAGCTTTTCGGGAAGAGAAGTGATAGTTTTTTCTCTGCCTGCAAGGTTTACGCCGAAATCACCGAGAATGTAGCACCATTCGGTGTTTGTGCGCTTGCCGAAAGGAAGTGTGATTTCAAGGATGTTATCGCCCTTTTTGATTTCAGGAATAGGTACTGTCTTGATGTCCTTATCTGTATACCAACCGGTGATGTTGATTGCAACATCTTCGCCGTTGAATGTGATTTTTGCATTTTCGGCATCTTCAAGAGCAAGCTCTGCGCCGCTGTAAGCGATATCGCTCTTGATTCTGAATCTGAGAGTTACATAATGCTCGATTGTTTCGGGGTCAAGCACCCAGGGCTGTGCAACATTGCCGCCTCTTTCAACAAATCCGAGTATCTTTCTGCAAACGTTGTCAAGGCGGAGAATTTCCTCCTCTGCCATAAATTCGCCGCCGTCAAGGGCGAATTCTGCTGTGTCGAGAAGCATAACATTGCGCTCCGAAAGGGTGTAAGGCACAAGTGCGGGCATTGCGTTTGCATCTGCAAGAAGATATTCCTTTTCTGCAGGTGCTGCCGACTGTGCTCTGCCTTCGTCAAGTCTGAGGAGAAGGCTGTCATATTCAAACATTGTTTTTTCAATAACGGTGTTTCCGCCTGTGTATTCGCAGGCGATGGGAGAAATATCTCCGCTGATTGTATCATAAATATAGGGAGTAAGCTCGCCTTTAACGGTTATACGCAGATGGTGTTCACGCACGCAGTCTTTGTTATAGGGCTCAACGCAGCGGCTGATAAAGAGCCATTTTCTGTCGCCGTCGCGGCGGAGCTGATAGATGAATTCATCCGAGAGTCTGCCGTTTGAATAGCGAAGGGTGATTTCTCTGTTTTCGTCGAGAGCTTCGAGAATTTTTGCCCTGTCGAAAGAAACAACGGTTGACTTTTCATAGAGAGCCTTGCCTTTGTCCGAGGGCACGCCGTCAATGAGCGTTGGAGCGTTGCCGAGGAAGATGAGCTTTCCGCCTGCATTTCTGAATGCTTCAAGGCGTTCGAGAGTTGTTGAACGGAGTGTTTCGCAGTCGGGAACGATAATTGCGTCATATTCCATTTCACCGACCTTGAGGGGGGCGGTTGCGTTTTCGCACAGGGTGGGGAAGAGAGATTCGCTGATATAATTGAAATCTATGCTGCCCTTGAGAAGCCAGTCGGCAAGATTTTCAAACTTTTCATCCATATTTTCACGGATGAGAGCGGTTTTATCGTTGGGACCCCAGTGAAGCCAGAAGCTTTCAACGGGATGAACAACACCGACCTTGACAATAGGTTTACCTCTTGTCATTGCGGTGTTTACTCTTGCGAAGTGGTCCTCAAGATATGAGAATTCTTCCCACCAGGGTGACTGATAGTGGATTGATGCGGGGTAATCTCGCTTTGCTTCGCCGCCCATTGCATACCAGGAAAGATGAGGAACTCTTATCGTAACGCCGAGGCAAGCCTGCCAGTCGCCGTGAAGCTTGTAGCCTCTGAAATCGTAGTCCCAGCCCGTAACGCCGTAAAGCTCGGAGAGCATACCCTCTCTGCCGAACTGATGAACGGCGGATTGAGCCTGCTTTGCGGTTGTGAATTCAAAGCTTGCGCAGAGCATATCAATGCCGGGAAGGTCAAAGCCTCTGTAAGAGCGCATTGCTTCGCCGAGTGCGGCGGTCTGGCTGTGGAGCGAAGGCTCTTCCATCATATGACCCGTAAGTGCAATTCCGTTTTCGCGGCACCATTCGCCGCAAACATCTGCAAATGCTTCGGAAAAACGCTCGGAAATATGGTCATGATAATGATAACGTACGGTTGACACCTTACCTTCGGGCAATTCCCAGAAGATTTCGGGAAGAGCGTCGAGAATGTTTTCGCCGTACTGTGCGTTATATGTATCTGCAAAATCGTCCGTCCAGGGCATAAGGATATCCTCTTTGTCGGTTGAGTTTGCGAGAACTTTTTTGCGTGTGAATTGAGGTTCGTCGGTGAAAATTGCAGGCACAACATTGCCGAAGTGGTTGCCGATAACCTCTTTGTATCTCTCATGTGTCACCTCAACAAAACGCTTGACCGCCTTGGGGTTGAGCGTGTCGAGATATGTCTGGTTGTTGTACCAGGGTGAGGCGGCGTGAATCTTTATGTAGGCATACCATTTTGTGCCTTCAGCTTCATCGTTTTCATTGATAAGCTTGTAATTTTTAAGGAATCCGTTTTCATCGAGCATAACGTCGTAGCAGGCAATGAGCCAGCCCTTGCCCGACCTGCTGCCCTCTGCCCTTGAATCGATGTATTCCGCCTCTTCGTCTGTGCTTTCGCAGGGTTCGGTTGTCATAAGCAGGCAGCGTGCTCTGTATTCCTCGTCTTTTGTAACAAGTCCGCCTGCCGCGCCCGAGGGCCATCTGTCCTCGTCATAGAGCCAGGCAAGCATATGCTCTTTGTCTGCTTTTTCGCAGCAGCATTTGATGAGTGACATAAATTCGTCCGAAAGATAATGGGTTGACATACCCGTACGCACGTGCATATGGAAGCCGCCCAGTCCCATTTTTTTGGATACTTCTATCTGGCGGCAAAGCTCCTCTGCCTTAAGGTCGCTGTTCCACGCCCAGAAGGGAGTGCCTCTGTATTCGCTGGTCGGATTTCTGAAAAGCTCTTCAGAAAGTGAAGGCGCTGAATTCTTTTTGTAAAGCATTTTATTCCTCCTTATTGTTCAGGATGCTTCCAGAGCGGTTTATCCTCGCTCGGCGTGTTCCAATTTATGTAATTGTTTCTTTCTGCGTGATACCATTCGAGCTCAAACATTTTTGCGCTGTCGTCAATCGGAATATAAAGCTGATTTCTGTAAAAATACGGCTCGCCCTGCATTTCAACGGTTCCGAGGTCGGTTTTTGCAAGCTTGCTTCCGAGAGTGAAGGTTGCTCTGTGACCGTAAGCTTCACCATAAAGGGTATCTTTTTCCTTTTCGATTTTACCGCCGATAAACTGCATAAGTATTCCGAACGGTGCATACCATATGCCGTCTTTTTTCTCGGCATAGAATTCTCTTGAAATCAGTTCAAGCATCTGACCCTTGAATGCCATTTTAGTCCAGTCGTAGGTCGGTGCGAGTGCATAGGGGGTGATTAAATCCTTTGTTTTGTCGATAGTGAACACATCGATTATTCTGCCGTCGGCAAGATATGCGGTTGCGGTAAGAACATCGCCGTCAATATCAACAAGAGTGTATGAACCCATACGGATTTCCTGAGGATAGAATGCGGAATGCCATATTTTGCGTGCGTTTGAATGATAAATGTTACCTCCGCCGTTGCCGACGATGTAATGAACCGTACCCTCCGACGGCTTGTCAAACATCTCGTCGTTCTTTATCGGGAATGTTCTTGCAAATGAATGCTCGTGACCTTCAAAAAGAATGTCGAGTCTGCCGTCCTCAATCGGTTTTCTCAGCCAGGGGTAGCCGTCGTTGTTCTGACCCTCGGGCATAACGGGATAAATCGGGAAATGATATGCGCCGAGCTTCCAGGTTTTGCCGCTGTTCTGAAGGTCATTATATGCCCAATCCTCAACAACATCGGGTGCGTTGATGCCGAGAACAAGGAAATGGGCATTGCCGTAGTCGAAGGAATAGTTTTCCGTTGTGTAACCCTCGGGTCCGTTCTGCGGATAAGCTTCTTCATACTGAAAATCAAAGAAATCCGCGTGTTCAAGGTAAAATTTACCCGTCGGCTCGGGGAAATATGTTATGTAACCTCTGTTGTCGTGGTTGCCCGTGGTCATCATATAAGGATAGCTTTCGATGATGCCTTTAAGACCCTCGAACATTCCGTTCCATTGCAAATCATTCTGACCGTTATCGCAGTTGTCACCCGCGGTGAAGATGAATTTGCATTCGGGATGCCTTTTCATAGCATCCTTCAGCATATTGCCCACCATACTGTAATCGGGAAGATGGCACGGGTCGCCTTTCTGATGGTCGGTAATTACAATGAAGCTGAATTTATCGGTGTTTTCGGCTTCGGTTTCAAAGCTGAATTCATCGCTCCTGAAATCGTCCGAGCCTGCTGTGTAAATATATTTTGTTGCGGGAGTAAGACCGCTGAGCTTTACCGAATGATAGTTGCTGATATCTATGTCCGTTTCTCTATATCTCACGGTGCTTTCGGCTTTAGACCAATCGGAATCGCATTCTTTGCGGTAAAGAACATACCCTGAATCAACCTCGGCACTTGTGCGCCAGGTTATCGCCATTTCTGTTTTTGCATCGCCGCAAAAAGAGAGCATTATGTGGTCGGGGGCAGGTGATGAGCCTCTCTCGGGTTTATAAAAATTGCCTTTTTCATCAATCATAAATAAGATCTCCAATATAATGATAATCAAGATAATTTTAGTTATTTCATACAGATTTGTCAATAAAAAACCGACCTTTTTTAACCAAAATTCAATATTTTCTTGATTTTTAATATTTTTTATTATATAATATAAACTACGATAAAACTACCCCGGGGGATTAATATGAAAAAAATCGCAAAAATATTAAGTCTGATTCTCGCAATGATACTTGTTTTCGGCGGACTGGCTGTTTCGGCTTTTGCCGCAGGCGAGGATGCACTTATAATCAATGTTTATGACGGATTTGCGGCTGTTACCGCTTGCCGTCAGAATGCATCGGGTGTCATTGATATCCCGTCAAGCTACGGCGGTGTTCCCGTTACCAATATAGGCGACGGAGCTTTTTTTGATTGCAATGCCGTAACGCAGGTCAATATTCCTGCTTCGGTCAAAAAGGTCGGCAGCAACGCTTTCGGCAGCTGTACTTCGCTCAGAAGAGTTGATTTTGAAGGCTCTGTCTGCACTCTCGGTGATTCCGTGTTTGCTCATTGCAGTGCTCTGACCGATGTTACTCTTCCTTCGGCTCTTAAGGTTATTCCCGAAAGCGCATTTTATGATTGCACCGCTCTTGCTTCAATCGACATTCCCGATACTGTTGAAACCATTGACAAGGAAGCATTTAAAATCTGCGCTTCCGTCAAGAGCTTCAATATTCCCGCATCGGTGACCTATATCGGAAAGAACGCATTCATCGGCTGCACAAGCGCAACAGCTTATAGTGTTGCAAGCGGCAACACGGTTTATTCATCGGCTGACGGAGTGCTTTACGGACCTTACAGTTCTTCCGTTTCCGACAAAACACTCATCCAGTATCCGATGGCAAAAAAATCTGCAAGCTTTACCGTTCAGGCAGGCACTCTTATTATCGGTGACAGCGCATTCGGCGGCAACGCAAGCATCTCTTCGGTCGTTCTTCCCAACGGACTCAAAAGAATTGATAACTATGCATTCAATGAGTGCAATTCGCTTGCTTCGGTTAATATTCCTTCAACCGTAACAAAAATCGGTTCTGTTGCTTTCGGAAAGTGTGCGGCTCTTGAAAGTGTTACAATTCCCGCATCCGTAACCGATTTCAGCAGCGCATTTTATATGTCGGGACTCAAAAGAGTTACTTTTAATAACGGAGTCAAAACAATTTCCGCAAAAGCTTTTGAAGGATGTGCTGATCTTGTGAGCATGAATATTCCCGAAAGTGTTACCAAGATTGATTTAGGTGCATTTGACGGATGCAAAAAGCTCGGAACGGTCGATATTCCCGAAAGCGTTACCTCAATCGGTACTCACGCATTTGTAAACTGCCCCGAAGTCAAGCTTGTTGTTTTCGAAAATTCGTATGCTCATACATATGCAGAAAACAACGAAATCAACTACGAATTAAAATCAAATAATACCAACCCCACAGTTCCGCCCTCAACCGAAAAAACAATAGTTTCTGTTTCTGTTGAAAAGCTTCCTGCGAAAACAAGCTATAACTATAAGGCTGCAATTGACACAACAGGTCTTGAGCTTGAAGTGGTTTATTCCGACGGAAGCAGAAAGATTGTTAAAGAAGGCTACAGTATCAGCCCGGCAACCTGCACCGAAAGAGGCAATCAGACCGTAAAGGTTGCATATCAGGGCAAAACCGCCGAATTCAATGTCAGCGTTTCGTTTGCGTGGTGGCAGTGGATAATCTGGTTCCTCGCATTTGGTTTCCTTTGGTATTAATGAAGGATTTTAAAACGAAAAATGCATAAACTATTGCATTATTATTCGTTTTAGGTTATAATTAACAAGCAAACTGAATCACAGATATCTGAATTATTCAGAATCGGGGTTCGAATTAACAGGAGGTTAACAAAATGAAGAAAAAGTTATCAATCGCTCTTGCTCTCATCCTTGCTTTTGCAATGATTCTTTGCACAGCTTGCGGTGGCGGCGAAACAACAGATGAACCCACCAACGGTGGCGACCTTTCGACCATCAGCATCAACGTAGGTACAGGCGGTTCAACCGGTACATACTACGGCTTCTGTAACGTTATTTCTTCTCTTCTTAAAGAAAAGACCGGCGCAAACCTTATGATTCAGTCCTCAGGCGCATCAAAGGCTAACATCCTCGATATTGACGACGGTATCGTTGATATGGCTATCGTTCAGAATGACGTTATGGACTATGCTTACAACGGCACATCTCTCTTCTCGGATGTAGGCGCTATCGGCAGCTTCTCAACTCTCGGCGCAGCATACGCAGAAGTTTGCCAGATCGTTGCAAAGGCTGATTCAGGCATCAAGACTGTTGCTGACCTCAAGGGCAAGAAGGTTTCGGTAGGCGACAGCGGCAGCGGTGTTGAATTCAACGCTCAGCAGATTCTCGGTGCATACGGCATTACTTTTGAAGATATCGACAAGCAGAACCTCAGCTTCCAGGCATCAGCAGATGCTCTTAAGGATGGCAAGATTGATGCTTTCTTCTGCACAGCAGGTGCACCCACAGTTGCTATCACAGACCTTGCAACAACAACAGGTATCGTTCTTGTTGAAATCGATGCAGAGCATCTTACAAAGCTCCAGTCTGACTACGGCTTCTATGCATCATACGTAGTTCCCGCAGGAACATACACAGGCATCGATGAAGATGCAACAACAGTTGCAGTTAAGGCTACCTTCATCGTAAGCAACGACCTTGACGAAGAAACAGTATATCAGCTTACAAAGGCTATCTACGAAAACAAAGACGAATATTCACACGAAAAGGCTTCCGAAATGAGCCTTGAATATGCAGTTTCAAGCATCTCGGTTCCTTTCCATCCCGGTGCAGAAAGATACTTTAAAGAGGTTGGCGCTATCAGCTGATGAGCTGCAGGCATTCTGCTGACTTCAAAAAAAGGTTAATCGCAGCAGCCGTTTTAATGATAATCATTACAGCGGCTGCTTTTGCTGTAAATATGCTGTCGGCTGAATATCTGGTTATGTATGATTCGGATACCGGGAAAAGCTACATAACCGAAAAAGCCGATGACGGACTTATGTTTTCCGTGGAGTTTGTCCATTCGGTGAACCAGACTCCCGTTAAGGATACTTACATAATCGAAAACGGTGAAATCCGTGCGTATTCAACAACCTACCGTTCCTTCGGTGCAGGTGTTCAGACCGCTCTTGAAGGCAACCAGAAAATGACCTATGATGACGACGGCAATATGGTCATCACGGGTTTTGATATAACCTACGACCCTTTGAGATATATCGTCGGAACGGTTTCCGACCATATTCTCACCTTCGGCGGTGAGGAAATAAGTCTCAGAAATCTGTGCGGAAGAAACGCAAAAGTGGTTTTTGAGATTTGTACCGCAGCAGAAATTCTGACGAAAGGAATGTGATTAATGTCAGATGTAAACACAAAGCCCGTCGGTATGCAGGCCGATGAGGATGAAGTTATTGACGTTGATAAACTTATGGCGGAGTTTGACAAAGAGTCGAACACACGTCAGTTTTCAGGTATATTTGAGAAAATAATCAAAATCGCTATGGTTCTGTTTTCTCTCTATGTTATGTTCGACGGCTGGACCGGAACAATGGAGGAAAGACAGAAGATGGCTTGGTTTATAGGCATAATCGTTTTTATCGCCTATATTCTTTATCCCGTAAGTAAGAAAGAAAAGAAAAGACTCAACCACGTGCCTTTTTATGACTATATATTTGCGGTTGTCGGCTCGGGTTCATTCTTTTATTATGCAATAAATTGCCAGGCAATTGTTGACAAGGCTTCAAGAATTTCGGAGCTTGATATCGCAATAGCAATTATCGGAACAATTCTTCTTTTCGAAGCGTGCCGAAGAGTTGTCGGACTTCCTATTGTTTGTGTATCGGCGGCGTTCATCGCTTATGCATTCATTGTTGTTGACCGCAATCCGCTAAGAGTTATTATGTATAAGCTTTTCTACACAACGGAAGGCATTGCAGGAACTCCTCTTAACGTTTGCGCATCGTTTATTGTTCTTTTCATAATTTTTGCTTCATTCCTCGAGCAGTCGGGTATCGGTGCATTCTTTGTTGACCTTGCAAACTCAATCGCAGGCAAGGCAACGGGCGGCCCCGCAAAGGTTGCCGTTATTTCGAGTGCGATGGAAGGAATGTATTCGGGCTCATCTGTTGCAAACACAGTCGGAAGCGGCTCGGTTACAATCCCCACAATGAAGCGTTGCGGCTATAAGCCCGAGTTTGCGGCTGCTGTTGAAGCGGCGGCATCAACCGGCGGTCAGATTATGCCTCCGATTATGGGTGCGGCAGCATTCCTTATGACGGAATATACGGGTCTTCCCTATTCACAGATAGCGATTGCCGCTATTCTTCCCGCAGCCCTTTATTTCACCGGCATTTTTATGATGATTCACTTTGAAGCAAAGAAGCTCGGTCTTAAGGGTCTCCCCAAAGAAGCAATTCCCAATTTCTTCAAGCTTCTGTTCACAAAGGGATATCTTCTTCTTCCCGTTGTTGCACTTGTTGTTGCAATGAATTCGTTCTCACCCGCAAAGTCGGCGATTATCGCGATTCTTGTTGCAATCGGTGTGAAGTTTGTTGAAGGTGCAGTTAAATCAATTGTACACAAAAAATTTGAATTCGAGTTTAAGCTTTATATTCAGTCACTTGCAAACGGCACAAAGAATGCAATCGGCGTTGCTCTTGCTTGCGCGGTTGCAGGATGCATTTCAGCTATGGTACAGCAGACGGGACTTGCCAATGTGCTTTCGTCACTTGTTCAGTCGGCAGCAGGAATTCATCCCATTTTCGCTCTTGCGCTCACAATGCTTATGTGTATTGTGCTCGGTATGGGTGTTCCCACAACGGCAAACTACGTTATTATGGCGTCGATGGTTGCTCCCATCCTTATGAGAAGCCTGAGCATTCCCGTGCTTGCGGCGCATATGTTCGTGTTCTATTTCGGTATTGTAGCCGATATCACACCTCCCGTTGCACTTGCGGCTTATGCAGGCTCGGCAATTGCAAAGTCGAACCCGATGAAAACGGGCGTTACGGCAACTCGTCTTGCAATCACCGCATTCATCGTTCCTTATATCTTTGCTTTCAGCCCCGAATTGCTCATAGTCGGCTCGGATAAGCCTTGGTATGACATCGTTCTTCTTGTCATAACAGCTCTCTGCGGTATTTACATTATTTCTGCAGGTATGGAAGGTTATATGTATAAGCATATGCCCGTTTGGGAAAGACTTATGGCACTCGCAGGCGGTCTGCTTATGATTATTCCCGGCTGGGAAACAGATATTGCAGGCGTAGCACTGATGGTTCTTGTTATTCTGCTCCAAAAAATCGGAGAGAAAAAAGCAAAAAATAAAACAACCGCCAAAGCGGCATAAATGAAAATAACCACCGAGGTCATCAGACTTCGGTGGTTTTAAGTTTATCAAGATATTCTTTATCTTTCTTTGTGAGTTCCGCTTTTTCAAGCATATCGGGTCTGCGCTCGAAAGTACGCTTAAGGCTCTGCTCACGCTGCCATTTTTCTATGTTGGCGTGATGCCCCGAAATCAAAACATCGGGCACTTTTTCGCCGTGCCATTCATAAGGTCTTGTGTACTGCGGATGCTCAAGAAGCCCTGAATAGTGGCTTTCAAGAGTGAATGCATCTTCGTTTGCAAGAACTCCGGGCAGCATTCTCGAAATGCTGTCGGCAAGGATAAGCGCGGGAAGCTCGCCGCCGGTTAAAACGTAATCGCCGATTGAAATTTCTTCGTCAACGATTTCATCGATAACACGCTGGTCGATGCCTTCATAGTGGCCGCAGAGAAGAGCGATATTATCAAGCTGTGAAAGCTCCTTTACACGCTCCTGATTGAGCACCTTGCCCTGGGGTGAAAGGTAAATAAGATGCGGCTTTGCGCCGATTTTTTTGCAGAGAGCAGTGTAGCAGTCGTAAATCGGTTGGGTCTGCATTATCATACCCGTGCCGCCGCCGTAGGGCGCATCGTCAACTCTGTTGTGCTTATCGAGAGTGTAATCTCTGATATTGTGACAGTTGATTTCAACGCATCCGTTGGTTCTTGCTCTGCCGATAATGCTTTCGCCGAGCACGCTTTCGCACATCTCAGGGAAAAGGGTTAAAATATCAATCCTCATCGTCAAAAATACCTTTCAGAGGTCTTATAACAATACGGTCAGCCGCAACATCGGTTTCAATCACAACATCGGGGATTGACGGAATAAGGTATTCCTTGCCGTCTTCACCCTTGATGTGCCACACGTCATTTGCACCCGTTGCGCTTACATCGGAAAGAGTTCCGTAAATCTTTTCGGGATTGTCTACATCGTAAACGGTGCAGCCGATAAGCTCTGCGATAAAATATGTTCCCTCGGGAAGCTTTGCATCGCTGCGCTTCATATAAAGAATCTTTCCTCTCATCTTCTGAGCCGCTTCAACGGTATCTATACCCGAAACCGATAACAAAACAATATTGCCGTGCGGTCTTGCAGACTTAATCTGCGCCGCACAGCTTCCATTGCTGTCGTAGTATAGAGTTTTAAACTTGCATACAAAATCGGGCGAGTCGCCCCACGGATTCACACGCATTTCTCCGCGTATGCCGTGAGTGCCGACTATTTCTCCGATTTCAAGAAAATTCTTAATCAATTTCTACAACTACCCTTGCATTCTGACGGGTTGCCGCCGCACGCATAACGGTACGGATAGCCTTGGCGATTCTGCCCTGCTTGCCGATAACTCTGCCCATATCTTCTTCACCGACGTGGAGGTGATAGACGATTGTGCCGTCCTCAGCAGGCTCGTCAACGGTAACGGTTACCGCTGCGGGATCGTCAACAAGACCCTGTGCAATGCTGACAAGTAAATCTTTCATTGGTTTACCTCGTTCTTAACCGATAAGGATTAAAGAACGCCTTCCTTCTTAAGGATAGCCTTAACAGTGTCTGTGGGCTGTGCGCCGTTTGCAATCCACTGCTTTGCCTTTTCAGCGTCTACCTTAACTTCTGTGGGGTTAGCAACGGGATTGTATGTGCCGATTTCTTCGATGAATCTGCCGTCACGGGGATATCTTGAATCTGCAACAACGATACGATAGAAAGGTGCCTTCTTTGCGCCCATACGGCGAAGTCTGATTTTTACTGCCATGATAAATTCCTCCAAAAATATTATGTGAATTTAATTAATATATAATGTATCAGCTTTTTGCTGGATTACATTCCGAACTGTGAAGGGTCGAAGCCCTTGGGCATATTAAAACGCTGCTTCCTGCGGCGTTTGCCGCCCTTTTTGCCGCCAAACTGCTTGAACATTTTCTGCATCTGCCTGAACTGAGCGAGGAGTCTGTTGACTTCTTCAATCGGCTGACCGCAGCCTGCGGCGATTCTCTTTTTACGAGAGGGGTTGATTATGTCTGGGTTAGCGCGTTCTTTTTCAGTCATCGAATAGATGATGGCTTTCATTCTGTCGAACTTGCGCTCGTCAACCTCGATGTCCTTTGCCTTGTTGCCGATTCCGGGAATCATTGCAAGAATATCCTGAAGCGAACCCATCTTGTGAATCTGGTCAAACTGGTCAAGCAAATCGTTGAGGTCGAATTTATTCTGCATAAGCTTTCTTTCAAGCTCTTCTGCTTTCTTTTCATCGATTGCCATTTCAGCTTTTTCGATGAGCGAAAGAACGTCGCCCATACCGAGGATTCTTGAAGCCATTCTGTCGGGATGGAAAGCATCGAGGTTTTCAAGCTTTTCACCGGTACCGACAAACTTGATGGGCTTGCCCGTTACGGCTCTTGCCGAAAGAGCGGCACCGCCTCGGGTATCACCGTCAAGCTTTGTGAGAATCAGACCGTCGATTCCGAGCGCTTCATCAAATGATGTTGCAACGTTAACGGCGTCCTGACCTGTCATAGCGTCAACTACAAGAAGAATCTCGTGAGGCTTTGCTTCGGCTTTGACAGCCTTAAGCTCGTTCATAAGCTCTTCATCTATATGGAGACGGCCTGCTGTGTCGAGAATAACATAGTCGTGACCGTGGTCCTTTGAATAAGCGATTGCTTCCTTTGCAATCCTAACGGGGTCGCTCTGACCCATTTCAAAAACCGGTGCGCCGACCTGCTCGCCGACAACCTGGAGCTGCTTGATAGCAGCGGGGCGGTAAATGTCACACGCTACGAGAAGGGGACGGTGGTTTTCATTTTTGAGTTTGAGAGCAAGCTTTGCGCAGTGGGTGGTTTTACCGGAACCCTGCAGACCGCACATAAGGATAACTGTCGGCGGGTGGCTTGCATATGCAAGGCGGCTCTGTGTTCCGCCCATAAGACTCACAAGCTCCTCCTTAACGATTTTGATAACCATCTGTGAAGGAGTGAGGCTTTCCATAACCTTTTCGCCGATGGCCTTTTCGGTTACGGTGTTTGTGAAATCCTTGGCAACTTTATAGTTAACGTCAGCTTCAAGCAGAGCCATACGGACTTCACGCATCGCACTGCGTACGTCAGCTTCGGTAAGGCTGCCCTTGCTGCGTAAATTTTTAAACGCAGATTCGAGTCTGTCTGAAAGACCTTCAAATGCCAATTGTTTCACCTCTTATACTATATTAATAATGTATGTATCTCAGCTTTCGAGAAGCGCCATTGCAGCGGCTTTGATGCGCACACTGCAATCGTTGATTTCTTTTGAAAGGCTGTGGCGAAGATTGTATTCGGAAATTTGATTTGAGCATTCAATTATTTCGTCAAGGCTGCGCTTCATATCCTCAAAACGCTTTGCAACGCCCAGACGGTTTTCCATTTCCTGGAGCTGGGTTTCCGCACGCTTGATTGCATCGCGCACACCCTGGCGGGTAATGCCTTCGTTTTCTGCAATTTCGGAGAGTGAAAGGTCGTCGTTATAGTAGTATTCCAAAAAATCACGTTGCTTGGCGGTAAGCATTTCACCGTAGAAATCTATCAGCACTGCCATTTCATAATTCTTTGCCACTTCTGACCCTCCTTTCTCTCAAAATTACTTGCTTTTTATATCGTCAAGGCAAAAATAAAGAACCTCCGACGCAAACAGCGTCTGAGAATTCTAACGCCGAAAAAAGCCGACCTGTAAAGCAAATCCGCTTTACAGGTCGTTATTATACTAAATATTCGGGCATATGTCAAGTGTTATTTTTGACCGATTTTCACGACTTTTTCACTTTTTTCTCACTTTTTATCCAAAAAGATGTGGGAAAAACCATAGATTGTGGAAATTTTCGGGTCAAAACACAAGATGTATCCACATTTTCACATTCATAAAGTGGAAAACTTTTTTACACGCAGCCGGTGTTCAGTACGTGTAAAGTGATACACCTTTACAAAATCACTTTAAAACAACAATTGTAACGCCGTCTTCGCCTTCACCGTAAACGCCGAGTCTGCTCGACTTGACATAGGGCGATGCCTTGAGATAACGGGTAACTGCGCTTCGGAGTGCGCCCGTGCCCTTGCCATGGACAATTGTGAATTCGTTAAGTCCCGTGCGGAGTCCCATATCAATGAATCTGTCAAGCTCAATCAGGCAGTCATCAACCGTCATTCCTCTCAAGTCGAGTCTTGTTGAAGCCGCCATATTGAGTCTGCTGTCACCCTGAAGCCTTGCGGTGGATTTGGTCTCTTTTTTCTTTGGTGCATTTTCGCAAAGCTTGAGGTTTGAAAGCTTGACTCTTGTTTTTATCGAGCCTGCCTGTACCTCAACATTGCCGTTTTTATCGGCGGGGGAAAGCACCTTTGCTGTTTTTGCAATATCGCGGATAATAACCGTGTCGCCGGCAACGAGAGGACGGGGAAGCACGTAATCCTTGTCGTCATCCTCAATTCCGATAATCGGGTCGGCGGCGGAGTCAATGGACTCGATGCCTTTTTTGACGAGCGATTTTGCCCGTCTTGCAAGTTCGGCGGCATCCTTGGTTTTCTGCTGTTCTTTCTTGAGCTTGTCAAGCTCCTGCATAAGCGCATATGCTTCACGCTTTGCCTGGTCAACAACCTTCAGTGCCTGCGATCTTGCTTTTTCAAGCTCTTTTTCACGAAGGGCGGCGATTTCTTCCTTCAGCTTTTCGGCATCGGCTTTTTCTTTGTCAGCTTTATCCGAAAGCAGCTTTGCACGGCCGTATTCATCTTCCATACGGCGGCGTGTTTCTTCGAGTTTATCAACAACATTCTCAAAAGCTTTGTTTTCGTTTGAAACAAGCTCCGTTGCTCTGTTGATGACGGACATATCAAGCCCGAGCTTTTCGCTGATTGCGAGTGCGTTTGATTTGCCCGGTACGCCGATAAGAAGTCGGTAGGTCGGGCGAAGAGTCGCAACGTCGAATTCACAGCAACCGTTTTCAACCCTCGGAGTTTCGAGCGCATATGCTTTCAGCTCTGCATAATGGGTTGTTGCGGCGATTTTTGCGCCCTTGAAATGAAGCGATTCAAGAATTGCGATTGCAAGCGCCGCACCCTCAACGGGGTCTGTGCCCGCACCGAGCTCATCGATGAGAATAAGACTTTTTTCGTCGGCTTCGTTGAAAATGTCGATGATGGTGGTCATATGTGCCGAGAAGGTTGAAAGCGACTGCTCGATGGACTGCTCATCACCGATATCCGAAAGTATTTTATCGAATACGGAGATTTCGCTTCTGTCGCCTGCGGGTATCATCAGTCCGCACATCGCCATCATTGAGAGCAGACCGAGAGTTTTGATTGAAACTGTCTTACCGCCCGTGTTGGGGCCCGTGATGACGAGGGTATCAAAATCCTTGCCGAGCATAATGTCAACGGGTACAACCTTCTTCGGGTCGATGAGCGGATGCCTTGCCGCGCGGAGATTGACGATTCCCTTGTCGTTGAGAATCGGGGGCGCGGCTTTGATTTTATAAGCATACTGTGCTTTTGCAAATATAAGATTTAACTCGAGTGCACACTCATAGCTGTCCTTAATGCCCTGTGCAAAATCGCCTGCGGCGGCGGAAAGCTCGGCAAGAATACGCTCGATTTCTTCGCGTTCCTTTGTCTGAAGAACACGGATTTCGTTGTTTGCCTCAACAACCGCCATCGGTTCGATAAAAACGGTTGCGCCGCTTGCCGATGTGTCGTGAACAAGACCTGCAACCTCGTTACGGTATTCGTTTTTGACGGGCACAACGTATCTCCCGTTACGCTGAGTAATGATATTTTCCTGAAGATATTTTGAATGCACCTGCGAGCGTGAGAATTTCTCAAGCTGTTCCCTGACCTTTGCTTCCTGACGCTTGATTTTACGTCTGATATCCGCAAGGGTCGGGGATGCATTGTCTGAAATTTCTTCTTCTGAAATAATCGCATTAAAAATTGCGGTTTCAAGGTATTTGTTGGGAGAGAGTGCGTTGAAAAGAGGGTCAAGAACGCTCTGAACACCTGCATTTGATGCTCTCCATTGAGAAAGAGTGCGTATAACCCTCAACACTCCGCCGATGTCGAGAAGCTCTCTTGTGTTGAGAACGCTTCCCGCGTTTGCACGGCTGAGTGCGTTATTGACGTTTTTAAGACCGCCGAAGGAAGGCCCTCCGAAGCGTGCAAGAAGCATATGCGCATCTGCGGTCTGGCTGAGCAAAGCCCTTGCAAGGTCAAGGTTGCTTTCGGGCTTGAGGTGCAATGCATTGTAGCGTGCATCGTCACAGCTCGTGAATTCCGCAAGCCTTTCAAGCACCTTGTCAAATTCAATTGACTTTGCGTGTTTATCGAATGAATTCATTTAAAAA
Source organism: Acutalibacteraceae bacterium (assembly GCA_045535475.1). GTDB lineage: Bacteria > Bacillota > Clostridia > Oscillospirales > Acutalibacteraceae > CAG-177. Next base: position 36,135 of record JAZSLR010000058.1, read on the forward strand.
TCTCCTTGCTTTAAAAGTGCAAGAGCATATTATTGTTCTTCTTCGGTTGTTTCTTCTTCCGTTTCTGCTTCCGTGACGATTTCACCGTTTTCGTCGGTAAGAGGTTCGGTTGAGATAACCTCGCCGTTTTCATCCGTTACGGGGATAGGAATAGTTTCTTCAACAGCGGGAAGAGTGGTTTCAATGGGGTCGGTTTCGGATGGTTGTTCTACTCTTTGTTTTGTTGTTCCGATAACTTCGTTGCCGTCGGTTGACTGAATTGAAGAAACATACATCATTCCGCCGCTTCTTTCGCGGAGAGTGATTTTCATATATTTGTCGGCTTCGGGTGCGGCATATTCGCCGTCCTCAACCTGAACCCAGGCGCTGTTGCCGATATATCCGACGCTGAGAATGAGAGAGCTTCCCTGCTTTTCGATGTCATAGACCTTCGGAGTGTATGCGGATTCAACGCCCGTGATGGGAAGAATATAGCTCTTGAGTGCGGCATCGTATGTTATGTCATAATCGCTCATATCGATTGATGAATGCATCGATGCGATATCTATTTCCGTTCCGAAAAGGTTGACGAAATATTTTTCTATATCCGCCTGCGGAACAACGATTCCGAAATTTTCGCCCTCGGAATAAGGGTATTTATCTGCGCCGTCTTCGCTCATAAGAAGTGCCCAGACTGCGCTGTTGAGAAGCTGTGAAACGTCCGCCTGAGTGAGGTCGTCAAACGGGTCGGGGTCAAACATCACAACGGGTTTGAGCATCTGTTCGTAATCTCTCTTATCGGCGGTTTTATCCGTCAGATTCTTAACGGTATCAACAGAAAAACTTATTGCGGTGATAAGACCTATTATTGCCAGAATAATTGTGAGAACTCCAAGCGGAAACGCAAGCTTATTCTTTTTTCTTTTTTTAGCTGCCATAATTTTTACCCTCCGATAGAGTGGCGGAAGTAATCCGAACTGTGTTTTTTTATCGGATGATTTTCGCCTTTTCTTCGTTAAAATACTCGCAAATCCGTCAAGGATTTGCTCCGTTTTGTGCCTTGATAAGCCAAAAATCCTCACGATAAAAAATCTTCGACCTGAAAGCGAAAGATTTTAAAATGATTTTTGGCGATTGAGTGAGCAGGAAGGCTGACGCCTTTCAATCACGAAACGCCGAAAAGCGTTGAAAAGAATCGTTTTCAGGCATACTTCGGATTGCTTACGTCACTCTAACGGATCTGACCGTTGCCGCTGATAACATATTTTGAGCTTACCATATGAGCGATGCCCAGAGGACCTCTTGCGTGAAGCTTCTGGGTGGAAATTCCTATTTCGGCGCCGAACCCGAATTCTCCGCCGTCAGTAAAGCGTGTTGATGCATTGACATAGACCGCTGCCGCATCAACCTCTGCTTTGAATTTTTCGGCGGCAGCATAGCTGTCGGTAATTATCGCTTCGCTGTGACCCGTGCCGTATTCCGCGATATGAGCAATCGCTTCATCGATATCGGCAACAATTTTAATGCTGATGATATAGTCAAGATACTCGGTATCCCAATCCTCATCGGTTGCGGGATTTGCATAGGGAAGAATTTCGCAGACCGCTTCGTCGCCTCTGATTTCAACATTCTTTTCCTTGAGTGCTTCGCCTATGACAAGAAGTGCATCCTCGGCGATATCTTTATGAATCAGGAGGCTTTCGCAAGCGTTGCATACCGAAACTCTTGATGCTTTAGCGTTTGCAACAATGCTTGCCGCCATTTCAATATCCGCATCGCTGTCAACATAAACGTGGCAGTTGCCGACACCCGTTTCGATAACGGGTACGGTTGCATTTTCAACTACGGAGCGGATGAGACCCGCACCGCCTCTGGGAATAAGAAGGTCAACATAGCCGTTAAGCTTCATCAGCTCTGTTGCAGCCTGTCTTGAAATGTTATCAATAAGAATAATGCAGTCCTCGGGCAGTCCCGATTCCGCAAGAGCATTTCTCATAACAGCCGCAACAGCCTTGTTGGAATTGATGGCTTCCTTGCCGCCTTTGAGTATAACGGAATTGCCTGCCTTGAGGCAGATTGCCGCGGCATCTGCGGTGACGTTGGGTCTTGCCTCAAAAATAACCGCAATAACGCCGATGGGCACGGCAACTTTTTCTATTTTAAGTCCGTTGGGTCGTGTTTCGCCCCAGAGAACCTTGCCTACGGGATTTTCGCTTGACGCAACCTGACGCATACCCTGAGCCATACCCGAAATGCGATCGTGGGTGAGGGTAAGACGGTCAATCATTGCCTGTGCCATATCGTTTTCGGATGCGGCACGGATATCCTTTGAATTTTCTTCAAGAATGTAATTTGCGTTTTTTTCGAGAGCGGTTGCAATTGCATTCAGCGCCTTGTCTATTACAGCACCGCCTGCTTTCGAAAGCTCTCTCTGCGCTTGCTTTGAGCGTGCACCTATATTAATCATATCACTCATTTTATTTCACCTCGTGAGCCTTGAACAATGTACCTATCTGACGTCCGTCGACAAGCTTATATAAATCCTCGGGGTCGCTGCCGTTCATAACAACGGTGTCTATTCCCGCTTCAGTTGCAATTTGAGCCGCGTGAAGCTTGGTTATCATTCCGCCCGTGCCCCTGCTTGTGCCTGTGCCGCCAGCAATGGCAAGAATGTCGTCTGTTATCTCGTCAACGCAATGAATAAGCACCGCATTTTCGTCTTCTCTGGGGTTTGCGCTGAAAAGGCCGTCAATATCGGTGAGAATGACGAGAGTATCGGCATCAACGATTTTAGCAACGTGAGCGGAAAGACTGTCGTTATCGCCGAAAACAATTTCCTCAACCGCAACGCTGTCATTTTCGTTGACGATGGGAATTGCACCGTATTCAAAGAGCTTCATAAATGCATTGTGGAGATTTCCGTGGCGTTCCTCGTTTTCAAAGTCGCCCTTTGTGACGAGAAGCTGACCCGTGATATTTCCGAATTCACCGAAGAACTTATCATAAAGGAACATCAGCTCGCACTGACCGACGGTTGCCGCAGCCTGCCTGCCCGGAGTGTCCTGAGGTCTTTCTTTAAGTCCGAGCTTTCCGACTCCGACACCGATTGCACCCGAAGTAACAAGTGCAATCTCAATGCCTGCATTTTTCAGGTCGCTGAGCACCTGAGCAAGCTTTGAAAGGCGGCGGATATTTATTTTTCCCGTGTCATAGGTCAGAGTTGACGTGCCGACCTTGACAACGATACGCTTGATTTCTTTTCTGTTAATCATTGGGGTAACTTCCTTTATATGTCCAAAATTTCTTTGTAAGCTTTTTTTGATTTGGTTTTGCCGACCGCACAGAGCGAGAGCTTTGAAAAATCAAACATTTCTTTTGCGGTTTTTCTGATATCGTCAAGAGTTACAGAGCGGATATTTTTTATAATTTCGTCTTCCGGAATCTCTTTGTTATACAGAAGCAGATTTCTGCCGTTGCGTGAGGCGTGTGACGACATATTTTCAAGGCTCATAACAAATTCGGTTACAGCTTGCTCTTTTGCACGGGCAAGTTCTTTTTCGGTAACGGTATCTGCAAATTCTGAAATAATTTTTAAAGTTTCGCAGATTGCTTTTTTTTCAGATTTTTCATTCAGCCCCATAAAGATCTTAAATAATCCCGATTCAAGATAAGAAACACAAGTTGTTCCTACGGAATAGACCAATCCGAGTTTTTCTCTGATTTGCTGAAACAGTCTTGATGACGGAGTGTCGCCGAGCATTGATGAAATAAGAAGTGCAGCTTCGTGCATCGGGTCAGTAACCGAAACACCGGGGAAACCGATGATAAGCTGATTCTGTGAAAAATCCTTTTTCAGCGTTATTATTTCAGAATGGAATTCAGCCGAGGTCGGGTTAAGATAAAATCCTGTGTTCACGGCGTCCGAAAAATAGCTTCTGATTATTTTAATTGCGGCTTTTTTGTCAAATTTTCCGCTTATGCTGATAACAGTTCTTTCGGGAACATAGAATTTATTCATATGTGCGGAGAGACTTTCTTTTGTTATCGCATCAACGGTTTTTGCGTTGCCGAGAATGTTTGAACCAAGCATACTGTCTTTCCATACTTTTTCATAGAACATATCTGTGCATATATCCTCCGGTTCATCCTCATACATTGCAATTTCTTCTTTAATTACACTTTTTTCAAGCTCAATGTCATCAATGTCAAGTCTGGGATTTCTGACCATATCGCAAAGAATATCAAGAGCTTTCGGCATATGCTCGGAAAGTGTTCTGACATAAAAACAAGTTGCTTCCCTTGCTGTATAAGCATTGAGGTGACCGCCGATTTCATCCATTTCAACCGCAATGTCGAGTGCAGAACGTTTTTCGGAGCCTTTGAAAATCATATGTTCGATAAAATGTGAAATACCTGCAGTTTCAGGTGTTTCATAGCTTGAACCGCTTGCTGTCCATATTTCGACTCCGCAGGTTTTTGAATTTTTGCCTTCTTCAAAAATAATACGGAGTCCGTTTTCAAGTGTTATAATTTCAGTCATTTGTTAACCCTGCTTGTTTTCAAAAATAAGATTAATGGAGCCGAGCGTGATTTTGTCGCCCGAAACAAGAAGTGATTTCTTTTCAACGGGATTTCCGTTTACGATTACATCAGTACCCGAGCGGATTCCTGTGATATACCAACCGTCTTTTGTGCAGATAATAACCGCGTGAACTTTTGATACGGTCGGATAGTTCAGTATTATATCACAGTTTTTATGCCGTCCGACCGACGTTTCGCGGCTCACGAGCGGATAAACATCGGCATTGACCGTGTTAATCAGTCTGGCTTTTCCGAGAGAAGCGGGTCTGCGTTTGAAAAGAGCGGAAAAGCACAGAATCAGAACGGCAACAGCGAGGAGGGGCAGCATATAGTGCGCAGTTTCAAATACAAGTTCTTGCATAAACTTCTCCATTATAATATGTTATATATAATTAATAATATCATTACGTAACATAAAAGTCAATGATGTAAAAAACTGTTTACGGTCTGTTAAATATCTGTTTGACATTCAATGTGCTAAGAGGTACAATATAATATCATTAATCTTTATTAGGATGTATCGGAATGAAAAACTACGACCTCGTTGTTGTCGGCGGATGCTCGGCGGGGATTGTTGCGGCAATCAACGCAAAACGGCTTTCACCCCAAAAGAAAGTTGCTGTCATTGAAAAGCTGCCGAGAATCGGAAAAAAAAGTCGGAGGCCAAGCGGTC
>JAZSLR010000103.1:0-41214 GCA_045535475.1 Acutalibacteraceae bacterium
TTGATTTCGATTTCAACGCCTGCGGGAAGCTCAAGACCTGTCAGAGCTTCAACTGTCTTAGCTGAGGGTCTGATGATGTCGATAAGCCTTTTGTGTGTTCTCTGCTCAAACTGCTCTCTGCTGTCCTTGTACTTGTGAACAGCGCGAAGGATTGTAACAACTTCCTTCTCTGTGGGAAGGGGAACGGGACCCGAAACCTGAGCGCCTGTTCTCTTAGCTGTTTCTACGATCTTCTCTGATGCCTTGTCAACAAGGCTGTGATCGTAACCCTTGAGTCTGATTCTGATTTTTCCCTTAACTGCCATGGTAACGCCTCCTTAAGTAATTGGCGGGCTGTGAATTGCAAATTCGTGAAAACCGACCCGGGTGTTTCAACCCGTTCCGATTTAAAAACCGGAAAAACATATTTCCGGGTTAGCTTTTACGCTATTTGCACATAGGTATCCCGCAACAAGGCTGCCCGGGAACGGCAGACCTTAAGCAAGGACACAATTCGCCCGGTTTAAAATCGGACATACTCCGCAGAAATTTCCCGCTTCAGAGAGCGGCCACCTCCTGCATCAACGCATATCAGCAAAGATTTCGGTGAATTTCGGGCATAATTACCCCTTTGTCCGAAACCCGTGCTTGACTATAATAACATAACATATATACCGTGTCAATACTTTTTTTGAAATTTTTTCAACTTTTTTAAAACCCCGAATCCCAATGATATCAAGGGTTTCGGCACTTTAACGCAGTGAAATGAAATGCGCCGCAGAAACACATATATAAAATGTATATATATAGAACAATCCCACCACAAGATGATGTGGTGGGAAATAATATTTAACACAAATTCTGCGTTTTCAACAAATTTGATTAAAAAAGTTTGTTGAGGGTGACGAAGAATATTTTTTTGTTTTTGCATTTTTTGCGGTACACGCGGTTCAGTTTAAATTATTAATTTTCCTTGCAACCTCGGCAACGGGCAGACCGACAATGTTGAAATAATCGCCTTCAATCCGCTCAACAAGAGTGCATCCCCTGCCCTGAATTCCGTAAGAGCCTGCCTTATCCATCGGCTCGCCCGTTTCAACATAGGCTTCGATTTCCTCATCGGTCAGGTTGTAAAACTTAACCTTGCTTGTAACCGCAAAGCTGTCAATTTCGTTTCCGCAGGCAATACACACACCCGTTATAACCTCGTGCTCAATGCCCGAAAGCATACGCAGCATACGGCAAGCATCGGCTTTATCGGAAGGTTTCCCGAGAATCTTTTCGCCCGCAACAACAATCGTATCCGCACCGATAACAATGCAATCGCTGTAATCCTTTGCAACGGCAAGTGCCTTTTTCTTTGCCGTCATTTTGGCGGCATCAACGGGAAGCGTGCCATCGGGAATGCTTTCGTCAACTTCCCTTACGATAATTTCAAACTCCAGACCCGCCGTTGTGAGAAGCTCTTTGCGGCGGGGCGAAGATGATGCGAGAATTATTTTTTTCATCCTATGATACCTCTGCGCTTCATTTCGGCAACACGCATAACGAGCGCCTGCGTTTTACCGTCCTTTATTTCACCCGAAAGCACCATATCCACCGCTTTTTCCAAAGGAATTCTTTCAACCTCAAGATATTCGTCGTCGTCAAGGTGCATATGGGTTTCAGTCAGATTTTCGGCGGCATAAAGATAGATAATCTCGCCGCAGTAGCCCGGAGTCGGATAAAACTTGCCGAGTGTGTGATATTTTGCAGCAACACAGCCCGTTTCCTCTTCAAGCTCGCGCTTGCCCGCTTCAAACGGGTCCTCGCCTTTTTCAAGCTTGCCTGCGGGAAGCTCAAGAATAACCTCCGAATAAGGATATCTGAACTGACGCACAAACATCAGCTCGTCCTTATCCGTCAGAGCCGCAACGCAGACTCCGCCGTTATGCTCAACAACCTCTCGTATGCTGTGTTTTCCGTCGGGCAATTCAGCAATATCGCGGCGTACATTTATAATTTTACCGTTATAGATATAATTTTTTTCGGCGGTTTTTTCGAAAAGTTCCATAATACTCCTCCGTGGTTATGAATATATATTATTATAATAATGTATAGGAGATATTTATTATATGGATTATATCACAAAGCCTTGCGAAATGATAGCCGAAAACCAAAGAAAAATGATTTTTTCTCTGAAAAAAACATATCCGCACCTCGGAGTGCATCTTATCGGCAGGTCGCTCTGCCAAAGAGGGATTTACAGCCTCCGCATCGGCAGAAGCGAAAATCCTCTTCTGATTGCGGCGGGTTTTCACGGTCAGGAATGGATGACAAGCCTGCTTGCGCTCCGATTTGCAGAGCTTCTGCTCCGCTCAAAAGCAAGCGGCACTCCCGTTTACGGCATTGACACCGTCTGCATCAGGCGAGAGGTTGTGATTATTCCCTGCGTAAATCCCGATGGGGTGCAGATTGCGATAAACGGCATCGACGGTGCGTGGAAATATGCAGAAAGTGTCGGAAAAATTATGCAATCGTCAAGCGAGAAATGGAACGCAAACGCCCGCGGCGTTGACATCAACCACAATTTTGATGCGGGATGGAACGAGCTTCGCAATATGGAAATCGACTCGGGCATCGTTGCACCGTCGCCGAGAAGATACGGCGGATATATGCCCGAAAGCGAGCCGGAAACCGCTGCTCTCGTTAACTTCACCAAGCTTCGCAAGCCGCGCACAGCGATTGCGCTTCACAGCCAGGGTGAGGAAATTTTCTGGGAATACGGCAAAAAAAGACCGCCCGAAAGCGAACGGCTTGCGCGGATTCTTGCAGCGGCAAGCGGCTATTCGCTCGTTGAAAACAGCGGACTTGCATCGCACGGCGGCTACAAGGATTGGTTCATTGAATATTTCAACCGCCCTGCATTCACCGTTGAAATCGGCAAAGGCGAAAATCCCCTGCCCCTCACGGATTTTGAGAAAATTCTTAAGGACACAATTCCTATGCTGACTCTTGCGGCGATACTGTAAATTGAGTCAAATTTCGTTAAGATGAATAGACTGATAGAAAACGATGAAATGGGGATTAAAAATGTATACTTATCACAGTCGTTCGAAAAAGATTCTTGATTATCTGTCGCATTCGGTGCCGTGCGGGATTGCTCAAATCTGCGGAACGGAGGAATTTCCGTCAATATGCGGAACGCTGATGCTGTATCAGTCCTCGGCAGGAGTGTTTTCTGTTGTTTCGGTCAGCGGAATACCAAAAGAGTTCGGCATCGGCAATATTCTCGCAATGCATATTCACGACCCCAAAACGGGTAAACACTATAATCCCGAGGGCACCGCGCATCCGTTTCACGCAGGCGATATGCCGCCGCTGTTTGTTGACGGTGGCTGTGCGTGGAGCGCATTTATGAGCGAAAGATTCAACGTAAATGAAGTCATCGGAAAAGAGATTGTCATTCACCGCCGCAGAGATGATTTTACCTCTCAGCCGTCGGGCGATGCCGGCGAGATGATTGCCTGCGGTGAAATCAGGCAGAATAATCAAAGATGAAGAAACCCCGCAAACCGGATTAACGGCTGCGGGGAATTTTTAGTGTGTCAATTCCGAATTATTTGTAAAGGGGACCATAGGTGCCGCAAGCTCTGAAGTCTGCGCCTTCGAGATCCTTTGTGCCGAATGCACCCCAGCAAGCGGGACGGAAAATCTTCTCGTCGGGAACATTGTGGAGAGCAACGGGGATGCGGAGCATTGATGCCATTGTGATGATATCTGCACCGATGTGGCCGTAGGAGATTGCGCCGTGGTTTGCGCCCCAGTTATTCATAAGGTCGTAAGCCGACTTGAATGCGCCTTCGCCTGTGCATCTGGGTGCGAACCAGGTGCAGGGCCAGGTGTAGTCTGTTCTCTTCCAGATAACGTCCGAAACTTCGTCGGGAAGCTCAACGGTCCAGCCTTCAACAATCTGAAGAACGGGGCCGAGACCCTTAACGAGGTTAAGGCGGATCATTGTTGCAGGCATTTCAGCTCTGGTGAGGAAACGTGATGAATATCCGCCGCCTCTGAAATAGCCGTTATCGGCTGCGTTCCAGGTTGTTGCTTCAAGAATCTTGTCTGCATCCTCTTCTGTAACGTTGTACCACTCTTTGATGATGCCGTTGCCGTTTTCGTCCTTAACTTCGCCGCAAGCATCAAGGCAGCAAGCACCTGAGTTGATGAGGTGGATAAATCCGCCTGCCTCCTTAGCCTTGCCTTCGATGTCGTAGCCTGTTACTCTCTTAACAGCGTCTGCGCTCCAGTGAGTACGAACGTCAGCAAACATCTGAGGTCTGTTTGTAAGTAATTTCATAAAGAGCATACCGATGCCGTTGAGAACGTCGTTCTCTGTTGCAAGGATATAAGGCTCTCTTACGCCTTCCCAGTCAAATGAGGTATTGAGAAGAGCTTCTGCAAAGTCAGCGTTGGGATAGAAATCTGTCCACTGTCTCTGACCCTGGAAGCCTGCTGCGATTGCGTTGTGGCCAACCTTTTCTTCTTCGCAGCCTGCGGGAAGATTTTCGTTGCCGTTCATAAGGTCCTTGATGATGCACATCATCTTAACAACGAATTCCCAATCCTTTTCCTTCTGTTCGTCGCTCTTCTTTACGAAGTCGGGGTTCTTATCGAAGCCTTCCTTGCACTTTGCCTTTGTCCATGCAAGAGCCTTCTGATATTCAGCCTCGTCATAGATGCCTTCGGTCATTCGGCGGATGATTTCAACCTCGTCAACCGATTCAACGCGGAGACCAAGATATTCTTCAAGGAAATCGGGGTCGATTGATGAACCTGCAATACCCATACAGATTGAGCCGATCTGGAGATAGCTCTTGCCTCTCATTGTTGCAACTGCAACAGCGGAGCGTGCGAAGCGGAGGAGCTTTTCCTTAACGTCATCGGGCATTGATGTGTCGTCAGCATCCTGAACGTCCTTGCCGTAGATGCCGAATGCGGGGAGACCCTTCTGTGCGTGAGCTGCAAGAACCGATGCAAGGTAAACAGCGCCGGGTCTTTCGGTAGCGTTGAAGCCCCAAACGCCCTTGATTGTTGTGGGGTCCATATCCATTGTTTCGGAGCCGTAGCACCAGCAGGGAGTAACGGAAAGAGTAATGTCAACGCCTTCCTTCTTGAACTTTGCTGCGCAAGCTGCTGCTTCTGCAACACGGCCGATGGTTGTGTCAGCGATAACAACCTTTACGGGTTCGCCGTTTGAATAACGGAGATTTTCCTCAAAGAGAGCCTTTGCAGCCTTTGCCATATTCATTGTCTGGTCTTCAAGGGATTCTCTGACCTTGAGGGGTCCTCTTCTTCCGTCGATGATGGGGCGAATACCGATTACGGGATAATCGCCGATAAGTCTGCTTTTTGCCATAATAGCATCTTCCTTTCTGTATGTAGAATAATATATAATTTTTACTTTTTATCAAAAGAAGTCCATTTATAATAATTCCAGCCTGAAGAGCTGTTTCTATCTTTATAGATCAAAAATATTATAGCAGACGGCATAATCAGTAAGCAGAGAAAAAACATTACGATAGTTCTGATATGCTCATCATTAAAGTTTATTGCAAATAAAACAAGCACCGCAATCGGAGCAACTGTAGCAACAAATATATGCAGATAATACCATATCATAAAGAAAGGTCTTTTAATGTGGTCTTGAAATCTGCTAAAAAGAAACCATTCTTTTAGCGTTTGACCGGCTTTTTTGTTTTTGATAGATTTCTCTTTGATTTCCATATGTATCAGTCCCCATATATGAGAACGGACAGCAAAGAAAGATAATACAGAAAATATTATTATAATGACTAAATGTTTCATTATTATCTATCCTATCTTTCTCTGTTTTTTCTTGCTCCGCAAAAGCTGATTCGTCTCTCCCTCAGGCGCTATGCGCCAGCTCCCTCATCAGAGGGAGCCTATACAGATAGTTTCTGTATAGCGGGATTTTTGTTCTGTAATCTCTCTTACCGTTTTTGGATCCTTTTGTTAACTCCCTCCGTCACGAGGGAGAGATTATTTTTTCTTTATAAACCCGTCTATGTATTCACAAACACCGTAAAAATTTTCATCAATCTCGTTGTTTGGTATTCGAATAACGGTCAGATTGAATTCTTCAAGCTTTTCCGTGCGTATTTTGTCTTTTAATATATCGGTTTTATTATAATGCTGTGAACCGTCAAGTTCAATAACAAGCCTTGCTTTCGCACAATAAAAATCAACAATATAATTGCCGATTGCCTTCTGCCTTTGAAATCTTAACGGATAACACGAAAGAAACTCATACCAAAGCTTGCGTTCCCAAGGGGTCATATTCTTACGCAGGTTTCTTGCAAGAGGGATGTTTGATTTGTTATAAGGTAACATAAACTCACCTTTTGATGTGCGGTTTGTCAGCCTCCCTCTGATGAGGGAGGTGGATTTTGCGAAGCAAAAGACGGTGGGAGAGATGGGTCGAAAGCCAAATGAATTTAGCAGATTTTGCAAAATCTTTTCTCTCCCTCAGGGTCTTCGACCCAGCTCCCTCATCAGAGGGAGCCTGCACAGAAATCATTTGTTTGTTATCTTCTTGAATCTCTCATAAGCCTCTGCCCAGGCGTCGGCGTTTTCGGGAGAATATTCGACGGTATTTTCGCTTGCCTTGACGATTTTGCGAGCCTGCTCAATGCTTTCGATTGCACCGCAGGAGAGGAGCTGAACGGCGATATTGCCGAGAACGGTTGCTTCAATCGGGCCTGCAACAACGTTTCTTGCGCACGACGATGCCGTCATCCGGCAGAGAAGAGTATCCTTTGTGCCGCCGCCGATAACGTGGATTGCGGGGTAGGATTTACCCGTGCAGGCTTCAAGATTATCGAGGGTCTGGCGGTATTTCATCGCAAGGCTTTCATAGATGCATCGCATAACCTCGCCCACACTTTCGGGAACAGGCTGACCCGTTCTTTCGCAGTAGTCACGCACTCTCTGCGGAATGTTTCCGGGAGGAGTGAATTCGGGCGAATCGGGGTCGATGAAGCACTTGAAAGGCTCGGATGCAAGAGCGAGCTTTTCGAGGTCTGCATAGGAATAGTCGCTGCCGTGTCTGTTCCAATGGCGGCGGCTCTCCTGAATGAGCCAGAGGCCGATGATATTCTTGAGGAAGCCGACGGTTGAGCCGTAGCCGCCCTCGTTGGTGACATTCATTTTAAGCGAGGTTTCGTTGACGATAGGCTCTGCAAGCTCGGTGCCGAAAAGTGACCACGTTCCGCTCGAAATGAAAGCAAAATCCTCGCTTTCGGCAGGAACGGCAGTCAGCGCGCTCTGTGTATCGTGACCGCAGACGCTGATAACATCAACCTCGTCAATGCCGCATTCCTCACAGATATCCTTGCGCACCTTGCCGAGCGGAGTTCCCGAAGGAACGATTTCGCCGAGAAGGCGGGTGGGGATTCCAAGCTTTTCGATAATGTCGGTTGCCCAGCCTTTTTTATTGATGTCGTACATCTGCGAAGTGGTTGCGATTGAATATTCGGTTGTCATTTTGCCCGTGAGCATATAGCCGAAAAGGTCGGGCATAAAGAGAAGTCTGTCCGCTCTTTCAAGGATATGCGGACGGTATTTTTTGAGCGCATAGAGCTGATAGACCGTGTTAAGCTCCATAAACTGAATGCCCGTTGCACCGTAGAATTCGTCATTCGGAACGGTTTTTGCGCATTCCTCAATCAGACCTGCGGTGCGCAAATCGCGGTAGTGAACGGGGTTTTCAAGAAGGCATCCGAATTCGTCGATAAGACCGAAATCAACACCCCAGGTGTCGATACCGATGCTGTCGAATCCGCCCGCAAGCTTTGCGTTGACGATGCCCTGCTTGATGTTATAGAAAAGGCGCAGAACGTCCCAGTACATAGTGTCGCCCACTTTTACGGGGTCGTTTGAGAAGCGGTGAACCTCTTCGAGCGAAATTTTTTCGCCGTCGAATTTGCCGATAATGGCTCTGCCGCTCGATGCGCCGAAGTCAATGGCTAAAACTCTTTTTTCCATAGGAAACTCCAATCGTTTTGAATAGTTGATTGATTAATGAAAAGTGCATTTTAAGTGCAGAATGCAGGGTGCAAAGTGCAGAATGTCGGGCGGGTTTCACCCGCACCCATTATATGATTGTTTTTCAGCTTTTGCGTAGCAATATATAATCGGAGCGTAGCGACCCTTTATTCTGCATTCTGCGTTCTGAACTCTGCATTTAATTACTGAATAACTACGCCCTTTTTAAGGATGATATTTGCATAAATTGCGGTTTCGCCCGTTGCGATAACTGCATAAGCCTTCTTTGCTCTGTCATAGAATGCGAAGCGCTCAACAAGCTCAATATTCTTTTCGCCTTCCTCGGCAGTAATTGTCTTTTTGTAATCTGCCCAGATGGGAGGAGGATTTGATGCATCGCCGTTATCCATAAGAGCAACGGGAGCATCAACATATGTATCAAGGGGCATAAGCTTGAGGATTGCTTCAAGGATTTCGTTAACGCCGTGACCGTCAAGGCGTACAAGCTTCTGTGCGATTGAAGCTGAGGGGAAATTGCCGTCGCCGATAACGATTTCGTCGCCGTGACCCATTTCCATAAGAATCTTAAGAAGTTCGGGTGAGATGATGGGAGAGATGTTTTTGAGCATAATTATTATCCTTTCTTACATTACTGCGTACATATTATACATATTGCTGTAGATTCCACCTTTCTGCATCAGCTCTTTATGTGAGCCGTGCTCGGCGATACCGTCCTCGGTGAGCACGATGATTTCGTTCGCATTGCGGATGGTTGTCAGTCGGTGCGCAATGGTGAGAGTTGTTCTGCCCTGAGCGAGGCGTTCAAGCGATTCCTGAACAAGCTTTTCGCTTTCGTTATCGAGCGCGGAGGTCGCTTCGTCAAGCAGAAGCACGGGAGGATTCTTGAGGAAAACTCTCGCAATCGAGATTCTCTGCTTCTGACCGCCCGAGAGCTTGACTCCCCTTTCGCCCACGTAGGTATCGTAGCCGTTGGGGAGAGCCGAAATAAACTCGTGCGCTCCCGCCTTCTTTGCGGCATCGATGATTTCGTCCTCGGTTGCATCCGCCTTGCCGTAGATGAGATTATCGCGGATTGTGCCCGAGAAGAGGTAAACATCCTGGGCTACAACGCCGATGTTGGAACGGAGCGAACGCAGGGTGATGTCCTTTATATTCTTGCCGTCAAGCAGAATTTCACCGCTTTCGGGCTCATAGAATCTGGGGATAAGGTTGCAAAGCGTTGTCTTACCGCCGCCGCTGGGGCCTACAAGAGCAACATTTTCACCCTTGGCAATTTTCAGATTGAGGTGGTGAAGAATTTCCTTTTCGCCCTTGACGTAACTGAACGAAACATCTCTGAATTCGATTTCACCCTGAACGTTTTCGATTTCAACAGCATCGGGCGAATCGGTGATATCGGGAATCTCGTCCATAATTTCGGCAAATCTCTCAACGCCCGTGATGCCTCGGCTGAACTGCTCGCTGAAATCAACGATAGTTCTGATTGAACCGAGAAGAGTTGAGATAAGCAAAAGGCTTGCGGCAAAATCACCGGCTGAGGTGATGCCGTTTTTCATAAGAAGCGCACCCATACCGACAACAACGATATATGTAACGCCGTCGATAAGCTTGACCGTTGCGTGGAACTGCGACATATATTTATGGCTCTTGTTGCGGATAACAACGTAGTCCTCGTTGCCCTTGGAGAATTTTTCGCGCTCGGTTTTTTCGTTGGTGAACGAACGCACAACTCTTACGCCGAGAAGGCTGTCCTCGATTCTTGCATTGATTTCGCCGACCTGATGACGGCCCGCCTTGAAGGTGTCACGCATTCTTGTTCTTGATTTCTTCGTGAGAATAATCATAAACGGCATAAGAATAAAGATAACCAGCGCAAAGCGGATATCCATAGTTGCAAAAATCCAGAAGCTGGCGATGAATTTGACAACCGTCATAAGAATCATTTCGGGGAAGTGGTGCGCCCATTCGGCAACATCAAACAGGTCGGAGGTCATACGGCTCATAAGCTGGCCGACCTTGGTGTTATCAAAAAATGAGAACGAGAGCGACTGCAAATGGTCAAACATATCCTCACGCATTGAATTTTCGATTTTCGTGCCCATTTTGTGGCCCCAATAGGACTGGCAGAAGCTTGCAAAACTGTCAACACAGCGCAAAGCAATGTAAGCAACGCAGATTGTGACAATCAGCTTTACGGTTAACCCTGCCGGGTCTTCAACATTTTGGTCTGTAATCACACGCACAATGAGCGGAAGAATAATTTCGCAGGCGGCACTTGTTGCGGCGCAGAGAAGAACAATAAGCTCCGTGCCGAGATGCTTCTTAAGATAAGGAAAAAATCTTTTTACAAGAGCGGCATTCTTTTTTGCCGTGCCCTGCTTTTTCACTTCCTTTTCTTTTATCTTCATTTTTCTTTCCTCTTTCAATAGTGTATCACTATATATTATGTAATAAAATTATTAATTTGTAAAGTATTTTCGGAATTATTCAGAAATTTATTAATGCGGATTTTTGAAATCTTAATAAATTCTTAGAGATTTTCCTGCTTTTTTCTTAGAAATTGGCGTGGTATAATAGAGCCATAATAAAAAAGACGGAGGGATCAGAGATGACAGTATTCGCAACAATAGTAATCACACTTTCGGTAACAACGGGCATTCTTCTCTTAAGGGATGATTCTTCCGTTTGTGTGTGAAGAAATTAATTCCCGAACCATATATCTTTCAAATCGGGGGATAAAAAAAGGACGCGCTTGCGTCCTTTTTTGTTTTCACTTATACGGGTTTATATTCAAATGTAAAGCAATGAGAACGGATTTTAAAATCGAGAACATAGCTTCTGAAATCATTGCCTCTGACCTTGACATTTCCGACTCTTATTTCGCTGACATAACCCGTATTTGAGTTATATGCTCTGTCGTGCGAGATAATTTCAAGCCATTCTGCGGGGTTATCGGAAAGATTGATTGATAAATCCTTTTCCTTTGCATAAGCTTCGATAAGCTTCTTCATCTCTTCCGCACTTATTTCCTTGGTTGATATATCAACGGTTTCGCTGCTTGAAACACCGCCTTTGAGATACGGGTAATCACCGGCAGACCATACACTTGCGGCAGATGCGGTTTTGCCCGCCGAAGAAGAAAAATAAACCGTGTTTGCCGTTTTGCCGTTATAGTCAACATATTTTGCAACGGGAGTATTCAAGGCGGTTGTCATTCCGAGATATTCAAGGCAGGCCTCATATATTTTTGTGCCTTCATACTCAAAATTATCGGCATAGGCGTGCTGACTTCTTTTAACGTCAAAATTGTTGTGCTTTGCAAAAGTATAAATAGTTGCCATCTGTGCCTTGAGTGCTTCTTTTTCTGCACTGCCGTAGCCCATTTCCTGCTTTGTTGTTCTGCAGAGATATTCAACAATCGGGGTGTCAACTCCGCCGTATTTTATTGTTGCGGGGGTTGAGCTGTCTGCCTTTACGGTTGTACCGGGATAATAATGAGTAAGGATTTTTTCATATGTATCGCCGTTTTTCGCCATTGCCATAGCACCGTGCTGACTCATTCCGACGCCGTGACCGTAGCCGTATGTTCTGAAAACGAAAACTCCCGTCTGCGACGAAGAAGAGGTTGTTGATTCAACCTTACCGCCCGAAGCCGCCGTTGTTGACGGTGCAAGGGTCGTTGTGGGTTTGACGGTCGTGGTCGGCTTGAGTGTGGTTGTGGGCTTGAGAGTGGTCGTTGCCTTGGCGGTTGTGGTAACAGCTTTTGTGGTGGTCGGTTTCTGAGTTGTGACAACATTTTTTATGGTTGTCACAATATTTGTGACCGTTTGGCTCACGCTTGTCTGCTGAGCGGTTGTTGATGTTGAGGCTGCTTCTGTATAATATGCGGTGGTTTCATTCTGAAGAGCCGCCGCCTGCATATCAAAATAGCCTGCATTGCCGTTACCGTGATAATCCAGGTCGGCATAGTAGCTGTCCTGCTGAGCGAAATCATAAATCCCGTTTTCGGGAACAACAGTTTCATTTTTATTGTTTCCGCCGAGAGCAAAAGCAATAATCAGACCGATAACTGCCGCAATGGCAATACCGATTGCCGTAATGATTATCGGGAGCTTTGAATTCTTTGCCCATTTTTGGGGTTTTACCGTCGGTGCATCGGGATTCACCAGACCCGCGGGACCCGAAAGCTCGCCGAGCATACCGCAAAGGCGGATAAGCGCCGCCGCAACGAGATGCTTGTGGTCCTCACCGGGATTTGCAAAGACCTTTGCAACCTTTGCTCTGTCGGAATCCGCAACGCAAACGATAACAAAATCGCTTTCGTCCGTTTTGTCTTTATAAATTGTTGAAACGCTGATGCCGAGGTCGGTGCCTGCGTTTTCTTTTGATATTTTTGCGCACTGCGCGATATAATTTTCCGCGTTTTCGTCGGGAAGCCTGTCCCTTAAAGCATTATCCTGAACAAAAGCCTGCTCACAGTCGGGAACAGCCGAAATTGCTGAAATAAGCGGCTTTGAGCACCCGCAGGGTGAAACAGCAACGGTTTTTCCGCTTCGGATAACGGTTTCAACGCTCTCGCGCAACGCCGAAACTCCGCTTTTGGGGGATGTCTGCGCATCGTGAAGCTTTGCATCGGGAAAAATCACGCCGAGAAGCTTCGCAAGACCTGCCGAAAACAGATAATCAAGCCTTTCGGTATCAAGCGGAAGAAAAACAACGAGCGACTTTCCGTGTTCTTTGACGAACGCCGAGAAAAGTCCGTCCTCGGTCCTGAGAACCTTTGATTTTTCGGGAATTGCGCAATGAAGGTCCTTTTCTTTCTGCTCAAGAGATGTGTTTTCAGCCAATGCGGCATTGACGGAATTGCTTCTGACGATTTTCTGAGAAACGGTTCTGATTAAACGAAGCTTTGCATTAAGGAACTCGGAAAGAGGTGCGGCGGCAAGGATAACACCGCCGTCAAGGGCGCAGGAATCCACACCTGCGGCAAAAGCCGAGGCGCTCTCATAATCATTCACTGCAACATCGGAGGTAAAAGCCGATGCCCTTTGTTCAAGACGATTTGCCGCATCCTGCGCCGCTGAAGCGCACAGCGTGCAAATCCTCACCTTTCTTTCCATAATTATCACCTTATTGCTTCGTTATTTTACCATCTGGTATCCTCTGCGTAAGAGTTGTTCTTCTTGTTGACATCGTACCACTTCTGAGGATACTTGGGATTGGGATTATAAAATGCTTTTGAGGTGTCAACGCTGATGCTTTCTCCCTCTCTCTTCTCTCTTGCAACAACAACAATCATAGCTCCGTCAAAATCATAAACGCAAGCCTGAAGAGTGAGAATCTTATCGTTTTCGTTGATGTCAACACCCGTTGTGTAAAGCTTTCTCTTGTCGATTTCCTTGATGTACTCAGCAAATTTTTCGGTTGAAACATCAATGAAGTTATAGGGAAGGAAATATCCGTTATCATCCTTGGGATTTGAGTTTGTGATAAACACCGCATAAACAAACCAGGTGTGGTCGCCGTAAATGGTGTTGCACTCGATAACGGGCGCCTGGGCATAGCCGTCGATTGTTCTGTAATTCTCGAGCATACCGAAGATATAGTCATCGTGGCGCATATTATGACCGTAAACCATAGTGTTCCTGTGAAGATTCTTGAGATCCTTCATTCTGTAATCAAAGAAGGGAACACCGTAGCTTGTATACTTTTTATAGATATCTCTCTTGAGATAGTATTCGTTATCTTTACCCTTTGCGATGGGGAGATTGATGCCGAAGCCTTCAATGGTAACCCAACCCGCAAAATCGTTGTTCTGCGCATAAAGCTGAGCATATTTTGCCAGCATTCCCTCGGGGAATACGGTATCGGGATTATCCTTCTTTATCTGCTCGTTAACGGTTGCGGACTTGTCGTGAGCATCGTTGTTGACGCTCATCTGCTCAACAAGCACTTCTGAATCCGCCTTGAATCTGTACGGCTCAATGAAGTAAGTATTTACAAGGATTCCGCAGCTGACGATAATCGTTATAATCGAAAGGGAGAGAACGACTTTTCTGATTACGTCGCCTGCGCCGCCCTTCTTCTTTTTACCGCCGTCATCGTTCTCTTCCCCGGTCTTTATTTCAAAATCGGGGTCATCCTCGAGATTCTGACTGCTCATAGGCTCTGCTTCATAGAGCTTATCGGATGCGAATGCCGCCTTCTCATAGTCGTTGCCGTCATCGGGAACGTTAATTATAAAACCGTCCTGCTTTTCTTCGGGTTTTTCTTCACCCAGAAGCTCGGAAAGCTCTTTATCAAAATCGCTCTCGGGTTCAGTCGGTGCTTCGGTAGTTTCAATGCTGAAGTTTGCGGGCACGCTGTCGGGCATAGGAGCGGGGGCAGGCAGCTCTTCCGCAGGCTCTGATTCGGAAATTTCAAGCTCATCCCAGGAAATGTCTTCGTCGCCGAATTCGATTTCCTCATATTCCTCGTCATAGACTTCCTCTTCGGGCTCGGCATATTCGGGAGCTTCCGAAACAAGCTTTGCCGCCGACGAAAGCTCTTCTTCAACGGGCAGAATACCCGCATTTGCCTCGATTTCCGAAAGAATATCGTTAAATCCCGTTTCGCTGTCGCTTTCGGATTTGAGCAGGTCAATCATATTGAAAATATCGCTTCTTGCGCCGTCCTCGCTCTTCATTGCGGCAAGCTCGTCCACCGCGGATGGCTCAAAGAATGCCTCGTCGGGAAGCTCTGAATCAATTATTTCCTGTGCTTCATCCTCCGCCGATTCATCGAGCGAAACAACGGGAATGTCGTCATCAAAATAATCCTCGGGGTTCATCCAGAGCGATTCGAGAGCGGCATTTTCCGGCTCTTCGGGAATCTCGGGGTCTGAAAGAGCAATCTTTGCAGGCTCGGCCTCGGTTGAAGTAAGCACCGACATAGGCTTGGGCACGATTGTTTCGGGTCCGCTGCTCATAATGTCGTCATAAAGGCTCTGAAGCTCGCTTTCAAGGCTCTTTTCGGTTTTTTCGATATCCTCGTGGAATCCCTCAAAAAGCGGAGAACCCTTTGAGCTTTCCTCAAGAAAATCCGTGAGATTTATTTCCGTTATCGCCTCATCATCCGCGATTGAGCTGAGTCCCTCGGGGAGTGACGACGGCTTTTTCTGATTGTCGTTATTAGGCATTGTTTTCCCTCCTTAATTTGCACTGGGCTGCCATTTTTCGGTATCTTTATAAGGATTCTTCTGACCGTTACGGTTATACCAGACCTGAGGTCTGCGGTAATCGGGGTTGTCCTTCACAAGCGACGGGTCGATGCTCTCGCTTTCGCCCTCGTGAAGAAGTCTGCCGACAACAACAAGGCGTGTGTCAACGCTCTTGCCGTAGTCATAAATACAGGTGGAAAGGGTGATTACCTTATCCGTGGGTTCGAGCGAAACGCCCGTATCATAAAGCATTCTCTGCTTCACCTGATTGATGTAGCCAACCATATTGTTATCGCTCATATCGGGATAAATATAGTTGAAGAAATAGCCGTTGTCATCCTTCGGCATTGTTGAAGAAAGGAAAACCGCGCAAATTTTGAATGTATATTCATTGTAAAGAGTGCTGTATCTGATTATCGGATTCTTGATGAAGTGATTCTTATCTCTGTAATCGTAAAGAGAGCGGAACGACTGCTTGGGAATACCGTCCGACTTACCCGTTGTGTGGCCGTGGATAACGGTGTTTTTTGAAATACCGTCCGCAATGCAGCGGTAGTCAAGATAGATGTTGCCGTAGTTGGTATTGATTGTTTCGGTTGTGTAACGCTCGTAGAAATCGCGCTTGAGGTAATAATCGTTGTCTTTGCCCTGAAGGACTGCGGTATCCATCTCCGTTCCGGGGATTGAAAGCCAGCCGACAAGGTTGTTGTTGACGGCATATGCCTGCCTGAACTCCTCCCGGATGCCTTCGGGGAAGGTCTGCTGTGACTTCACATCGTTTGAAGCAACAGCTGAGAGCGACTTTGCAAGCGCATCTGTTACGGTTTCGGCATTCATTACGATTCCCGCCGCCTTTTCGTTAAGCTGAACCTCAAGGTCGGGCTCCTTCGTGAAATTCATAACCGAAAGAGCAATCAGAATTGCGGAAACAACCGCAAAAACCGGGCAAAGGATTGCCGCCAATTTTTTTGAATTCATCCTATTTTCTCCTCTATATAAATTCGGGCAAGGTTGAGCGCACGGGATGCGTTCACATAACGGTTATACTCTCTGTCATTCTTACCCGTTTCGATTTTTTCGCACATCTTTTTATCTTCGGCATCAAGAGCGATGAAGCACAGGCCGACGGGTTTATCCGTACCGTCGCTGCCCGGACCCGCAATACCCGTTACGGAAATTCCGATATCCGCGCCCGTGACACGGCGGATTCCTGCCGCCATTTCCCTTGCAGTCTGTTCGCTGACCGCGCCGTATTTCTCAAGAGTTTCGGTTTTTACCCCGAGAATCTTGTTTTTCATTTCGTTTGAATAAGTGATTGCGCCGAATTCAAAAACCTCGCTTGCACCTGCGATATCCGTTATTCTTTTGGGAATATAGCCTGCGGTGCAGCTTTCGGCGGTTGCAATTTTCATTCCGTTTTCTTTAAGAAGCTCAACCACTCTCTGCTCAATGTTTTCGCTGTCGATGCCGTAAACATAGCCGCCGAGCCTTGATTTTATCTCTTCAATCACGGGCTGAAGAAGCTTTTCGGCTTCGTCCTCATTATCCGCCTTTGCAGTGACACGGAGAAGAGCTTCGCCCTTTTTTGCGTACGGTGCAACGGTGGGATTCTCATTCTCCAGCAAATCCGCACACATTTCCGCCATTGCGCTTTCGCCGATTCCCATAGTCCTCACCGTGTGGGACACAATCGCGCCGTCGGAATACTCCGCAAGGTAGGGAATGACACTTTCTTTATACATCGGCGCCATTTCGTAGGGAGGTCCGGGAAGAATGACGACGCATTTGCCGTCCTTTTTCAGACCAAGACCCGGTGCGGTGCCGTGGTTATTTTCAAAAACATCTCCTCCGACGGGCACATAAGCCTGGCGGAGATTGCTCTCGGGCATATCGTAGCCCTTCGAAGCAAAATATTTTCTTATTCCGTCTGCGATTTTTTCATCAAGCTCAAGCTCAAATCCCATAACCTCACAGCAGACATCTCTTGTTATGTCGTCCGCCGTCGGGCCGAGACCGCCCGTTGCAATAACGATATCGCTTCGGCTGAGCGCCGTCTGAAGTGCGGCAGCAAGTCTGTCATGATTATCGCCGACGGTGGTGTGGCGAAGCACCGATATGCCGAGTTTTGCAAGCTCGGTTGAAAGATATTTTGAGTTTGTGTTAAGAATATCGCCGAGCAATATTTCCGTGCCTACGGAAAGAATTTCACAAACGGACATATCATAGCTCCTTTCAGTCGCAATGCTTAACTCTGCGTTCTGCACTCTGAACTCTGCACTTAATAAGCGTTAATATGAATAAATCTCGTTCCCTCAACCGCTTCCTTAACGAGTCTGTCAACCTCGAGCGCTTCCTCGCACTTCTCAACATAGTCGAGAGTGGGTCGGGTTTTGGGATGCTTCGGGGTGAATACCGTGCAGCAGTCCTCATAGGGAAGAATCGAAATATCAAAGGTGTCGATTTTTCTTGAAATCGCAACAACCTCATCCTTGTCCATACCGATGAGCGGACGGAATACGGGCATTTCGCATACCGCATCCGTGCAGGCGATTGCAGGCATAGTCTGGCTTGCAACCTGACCGACGCTTTCGCCCGTGATGAGTGCACCTGCGTGCTCTCTCTGAGCAATTATCTGCGAAACCCTCATCATCATACGGCGCATAATGACCGTGAATATATCTTCGGGGCAGTTATCCTTGATAAGCTCCTGCGTTTCGGTGAACGGAACAACAAAAAGAGTTATTCTGCCCGAATACTTGCTGACCTGCTTGAGGAGCGAATGCACCTTCTGCTCGGCTCTTTCGCTGGTATACGGAGGCGAAGCAAAGTGGATTGCAATAAGCTCAAGTCCGCGCTTTGCCATCATATATGCGGCAACGGGGCTGTCGATACCGCCCGAAATAAGAACCGCCGCTCTGCCTGCGGAGCCTGTAGGCATACCGCCTGCGCCCTTTATCTGGGTGCCGTGGATATATGCATAATTATCTCTGACCTCAACCATAACGATAAGGTCGGGGTTATGAACATCAACCGTCAGATGGGGGAATTTGCGGAGAAGATATCCGCCCGTTTCCCTGCAGATTTCGGGAGAAGTGAGGGGGAATTTTTTATCCGAACGCTTTGCCTCAACCTTGAAGCTTCTGATACCGAGAAGCTGGGGAGCCAGGTATTCTTCGGCGCTTCTCAGAATTGTTTCCATATCCTTCTCAACTGCGGCGGCTCTTGAAAAGCCTGCAATTCCGAAAACTTTTTCAATTCTGCCGACCGCTTCGTCAAAATCCGCAAACTCATCTACGGGCTCCGCAACAATCGTTGACTGGGCGATGGTGAAATTGAATTTGCCCGCGGATTCAAGTCTGCGGCGCATATTTTTAACGAGCATATCCTCAAAGGTTCTTCTGTTAAGACCTTTGAGGGCAAGCTCTCCGTTTTTAATAAGAATGACTTCTTTCATATTTACTGCTCCGAATAACGTTTGATTACGGACGGCCAATGGCCGCCCCTACGAATTTATTTTACTGCTCTTATCACTTTTTTGCCTTCGGCAATTCCCTGAATAAGAGCATCGACTTCCTGAATTGTGGTGTATCTCGAAAAGCTGATTCTCAGCGGACTGTCAAGCCTTCTGCGGTCAAGACCCATCTGCATAAGAACGTGGCTCTTTTTGCCCTTTGAGCACGCCGAACCGCTTGAAACGCAGATTCCTCTTTCCGAAAGGAAATTCAGCATCGGTTCGGACTTTATTCCGAGAACGGAAATATTCGTCACATACGGCAGCGCATCGGGCGGTGAATTGATGACGATTTCGTCAAGCTCCGTGAGCTTTTCAACCATATAGTCCCGAAGCATTCTGATATGCTCAAGCTCGCGTTGGGGGTCGGGCAAGGCTCTTGCCGCCGCCGCAAAGCCTGCGATTGCGGGCATCGCTTCCGTACCCGGACGGATTTTCTTTTCCTGCTCGCCGCCGAAGGTTCTCGGCTTAATCTTTACTCCCTTGCGGATATAAAGCGCACCGACGCCCTTGGGACCGTGGATTTTATGGGAGCTGACCGTCATAAGGTCAACGCCGAGCGAAACGGGCTTGACGGGCATTTTTCCGAATGCCTGAACCGCGTCGCAATGGATAAGAGCGGGCGAACGCGCCGCCATCGCGGCTCTTTTTGCCGCCTGAACGGGCATTATGGTTCCCACTTCGTTGTTGACGAGCATCATTGTTATAAGAATTGTGTTTGAATTAACCGCTGCGTAAAGCTCTCTTTCGTTGATTCTGCCGTAGCTGTCAACCCTGAGCTTTATGACCTCGAAGCCTTCTTCCGCAAGCTTATCGAGGGTTTCGTCAATGCTGGAATGCTCAATCGCCGTTGAAACAATTCTTCTGCCCATACGGCGCATCTGATAAGCCGCGCCCATAACGGCAAGATTGTTGCTTTCCGTGCCGCCCGAGGTGAAGAAAATCTCTTCGGGGGTGACGGAGAGGCACTTCGCAATTGACTCTCTTGAGCTGTCGAGCAGCTCCTTTGCGGCATTGCCCGAACGGTGGAGCGAGGACGGATTGCCCCAGCAATTTGTCATTGCGTCGCTGACCGCTTTGACCGCTTCACAGCACGGAGCGGTGGTTGCGCTGTTGTCAAAATAGGCTTCCATTCTGCTTCTTTCCCCCTGTCGGCACTATGCCCATTATAATAATCATATTTAAAACATTATACACTATTTTCTCCCCGTTTGCAATATTTTTTTATATATAAGTTATATATACAATATATAGAGGGAAAAACACGGATTATCGGTCTGCAATAACATTATATGCTGAAGAAAAAATTTCGGAATGCATAATTAAGTGCGAATTTAAGTGCAGAGTTCAGAACGCAAAACGCAGAACTTCGGATAGGCTCTGCCTATGACCGATTATATAATTACAATTTTCAGTTTTGCGGAGCGACATAAAATCGGAGCGAAGCGGCCCTTCATTTTGCATTCTGCGCTTTGCATTTTGCATTTTAAAATTATAACTCGACATAATTAACAAACTTGATTATATTTGTTAACAGTTTTAAAAAATTCGGGTGATAGAATATGAATTGAAAAATCTGTTTGAATATGGTAAAATATAATTCCGAATTACGCATTCAAAAACGGAGGTGAGATTTTTGTCCGAAACCAAAACCGTCAAACAGCCGCATTTCAAGCAGGTCACGGTTATGCTGCTTATGACGGCATTCCAGCTTATCTGCGCCGCCTGCGTTTTTATGCGTCAGGACGAGCTGAGCATCAACCTTGTTTACATCTTCTTCGGCTACATTGCCGCAGAATGGATTTATATGCTCATCGGCACGCTGGTTACGCATAACGACTATTTTGAGCTTGAAGCGATTGCGTTCTTCCTTTCGGGAATCGGACTGACCGTCTGCGCAAGCTTCAACGAATCCTATGCGCTCAAACAGCTCATCGCCATCGGACTCGGGCTTGCGGTCTATCTCATTATGCTGCTTCTGATAAAAGACGTGCGCTTTGCGTGTATGCTCCGTTACCCTGCCGCAATCGGCGCAGTCGGCATTCTTGCGCTCAACCTTGTGCTTGCAAGCAGCATCAACGGCACACTCAACTGGATTGACCTCGGCTTCTTCTCAATCCAGCCGTCCGAGCTTGTTAAAATTCTGTTTATCCTTGTCGGTGCGGTTTCACTCGACAAGCTTCTGTCGATGACCAGCCTTACGAAATACGTCATTTTTTCGCTCGGCTGTGTCGGTGCGCTCTTTCTGATGAAGGACTTCGGCACCGCTCTTATCTTCTTTTTCACCTTCATACTTATCGCATTTATGCGCTCGGGCAACATAAGAACAATCGTGCTCATCTGCGCCGTTGCGTTGATGGGTGCAGTAATGATTATCTATTTCAAACCCTATGTTGCCAACCGTTTTGCGGCTTACCGCCACGTCTGGGACTATATGGACACCTCGGGATATCAGCAGACAAGAGTGCTGATTTACTCGGCAAGCGGCGGACTGATGGGACTCGGCATCGGCGAAGGCTATCTGCGCGATGTTTATGCCGCATCAACCGACCTCGTTTTCGGTCTTATCTGCGAGGAAATGGGTCTTATCGTCGGTCTTGCGGTGCTTTTAAGCTTTGCGGGAATCGCATTTTTTGCAGTCCGAAGCGCAAAATCCTCGGCATCAACCTTCTATGCGATTGCGGCGGTATCGGCGGCAGGAATGCTGCTTTTCCAGCTTTCACTCAACGTTTTCGGCATAACGGATTTGCTTCCGCTGACGGGCGTTACTCTTCCCTTCGTCAGCCGAGGCGGTTCAAGTATGCTTTGTTCGTGGGGACTTCTCGCATATATCAGGGCGGCAGGCGCGCCTTTTGAAGCACCGAAACCCGATATCAGCGTCAGAAAAAAAACTCCTGCAAAAGCCCCTGCCAAAGCTCCGAAAGGAGGCGCGGTATGAGAATAACATCAAGGCGCGCGGCGGTTGTTTATGCGCTCATTCTCGCATTCATCGCGGGTGTCGGAATCTTCGTTGCAAGTCTTGTGATGAACGGCTCGGAATGGGCATCAAACAAGGCAAACCGCCACATCTATTCGGGCGGCACCATCGTCAACGCGGGCACGATTTATGACAGAAACGGCGTTGTGCTTGCGAAAAGCTCGGATAACGAAAGAGTTTTTTCGGATAATTCAACACTGCGCAATTCCGTGCTTCACATTGTCGGCGACACTGCGGGCAGAATCTCAACGGGCACTCACTATCTTTACCGTGACGTGCTTTCGGGCTACAGCAAAATTGAGGGAATATATAACCTCAAGCAAACGGGTGTCGGCACGGATGTGAAGCTCAACATCGACAGCGAGGCAAATAAAATTGCATACAAGGCGCTCGGCGATTACGACGGCGCGGTTGCCGTTTATAACTACAAAACGGGCGAGCTTCTCTGCAGCGTTTCGAAGCCTGCATACGATATAAACAACAGACCCGACGACCTTCTCACCAATCCGAAGTACGACGGAATTCTGCTGGACAAGGTCATTTCGGGCATCTATACACCCGGCTCGATTATGAAAATCGTGACCGCCGCCTGCGCAATCGAAAACATCCCCGATATTTACACAAGAACTTTTGAATGCGACGGCGAATACGAAACGGGTGACGGCACGGTTATCTGCAACGGAGTGCACGGAGAAGTTGATTTTCAAAAGGCGATGAACGAATCGTGCAACTGCGCCTTTGCGGAAATTTCGATTGAACTCGGTGCCGCAAAGCTCAAGGCAACAGCGGAATCAATGGGCTTCAATACCCAGCTTTATGCAAAAGAAATCCGCCTGACAAAGAGCAGATTTTCACCCTCAACGGACAGTAAAGCGGAGCTTGGATGGGCGGGTATCGGTCAGTCAACAACCTATGTCAATCCCTCGCATTTTCTTGCGATTATGGGTGCGATTGCAAACGGCGGCACAGGTTATGCGCCCGACAGAATCAAGTCACTCGGCTCTGTCGGAAACATTGTGGGCAGAATATCCGAAAGCATTGTCACAATCAAACCCGAAACGGCGGCAAAGCTCAGCGAGCTTCTGCGCTCCAACGTTGCCGATAAATACGGCGATTGGAAATTCAAGGGACTTGAAATGTGCGGCAAAACGGGCACGGCACAGATTGACGGCGAAAAGAGCCACTCGTGGTTTGCCGGATATTCGCAGAGGGATGACCTTCCGCTTGCGGTAATCTGCATTGCGGAGCACGGCGGCTACGGCTCGGGCGTTGCATCAACGGTGTCAAACAAAGTTATGCAGTATTTTGCGGAAAATCTGAATTGATAATATTTTACATTTTGCACCTTGCATTTTGAATTTTGCATTAAAAAACGGTTTGCAACATCGAGTTGCAAACCGTTTTTATTTAACCATAAAAATAATTAGACCAGCAAAGATTTCCGCTTGGCTTCGGGTCGGCGGCGATGCCGATTCCCACTTCGGTAAATTCGGGATTCATAATGTTTTCATAGTGCGTTTCCGAAGCCTTCCACGCCTCGCAGACCGAGGTTGCGCTGTCGTATCCCCATCCGATATTCTCGCCCGCAAGACCCGTGCCGAATCCGTTTTCACGCATCAGGCTGAAGCAGGACTGGAGGTTGGGTCTTGTGTGATTATGGTTGCCCGACCACGCAATTTCCTCCGCTCTGACGTTGGCGATTACCGTTAAATCCTCGTTAATCTTGAGCGGCTCAAGTCCGCCTGCGGCACGGTAGCCGTTGATGATTCTGAGCACCTCTTTGATTTCGTCACGGTAGGTTTCTCTGTTTTCCTTTGCGGCGGGCAAAAGCTCGTCATAAGTTGCGGCATAGAAGTGGCGGTCATAATATTCGGTATCAACCTCTTCCTTTACGACAGCTTCGGTGCCGTCGGGAAGCTCGGTATAATAAACAAGAATAACCTTTCTCACAACGACGCCGTATCTGAGGGCTACATTCTCGGTTCTTTCCCTTACACGGTAACCTTCGTCAGACTCCGCTTCGGTGGTTTCGGTCACGGCTTCGGTTGTTACGGGAAGGGGTTTTTTAGTCGTCGTAACTTTTTTAACGGTTGTCAGAATCTGCTTTGCCGTTGTTGCAACGGTTGTCGGCTCTTCGGTGGTTGTGGGTGCCGAAGTTGTTGTTTGCTCCTCGGCGGTCGAAGGAATATCGGTTGCCGTTACGGCAGCCGTCAACGCATTTGCGGGGGTTGCGGGCGCATCCGACTCCGTGGCCTTGTTATCGGGTGCTTTGCCGCAAGCAAAAAGACCCGCTGCCATAATAACGGCAAGCGATACCGCAATAATATTTCTTCTCAATGATATCATCTCATTCTTTTACTTTATACTGTCAAATACAACAACCGCAGTAAAAATATCGCCTTTTACGGAAATATCAAGCACGCCACCCTGAAGCTCGGCAAGGCTTCTTGCGATTGAAAGACCGAGACCGTTGCCATCGGTGTGCCTTGAGCTGTCACCCCTCACGAATCGTTCAATCAGCTCATCGCCCTCTATATTAAGGGCGGATTTTGAAATGTTTGCGATGCGGACAGCCGCTTTTCCGTTGTTTTCTTCAAGAGAAATTTCAACATCCGTGCCGACTGCGGCATATTTACACGCATTGTTAAGCAGGTTTGAGAAAATTCGCCAGAGCCATTCGCCGTCGCCCATTATATAAACTTCCTCTTCGGGCATACGGACTCTCGGCATCAGCTCATTCTGCTCAAGCTTGAGAGCAAACTCTTCAATGGTCTGCTCGATGATGATGTTAAGGCTTGTTTTTTCACGCTTGACTTCGATATTTCCCGAAGTTATCTGCGAAACCTCGATAAGATTCTTCGCAAGCACGGCAAGCTTTTCGGTGTGCTTTGCAACGATTTCAAGGTATTCCGTGCGCTCATCCTCGCTCAGATTGTCGCGCTGAAGAAAATCAACATAGCTCTTGATTGAGGTAAGCGGTGTTTTGATGTCGTGGGAAACATTGGTGATAAGCTCGTTACGCAGTCTTTCGCTTTTAAGCTCCTGCTCCATAGCTTTATTAATTTCTTTTCTTATCTGGTCAAGGTTTTTGGCGTGGGATTTGAATGCGGCAATGCTCAGCTTATCGGTAACACCCATATCGAGAATGCCGCCCGCAAGCCTCTCGCCCTCTTCCCTGATATAGTTGAGGTTGATGGCAACCATAACGAAAATCGGAATAATCAGAAGCCTCGTCATACCCCAGACTACAAGGAAAATCGTGAATGCATTCGCACCTTCACGGTCATAGATGCCCGCTCTGACCATAATTGCCAGAATTGCGGCTTCGAAAATGATGTAAGCGGAAATGCCGAGAATAACCTTTGCGAAAAACGACATTTCGCCGAATGCCTTCCTGACCTTTCGGGGTGTTTTTCTTTTGAATCTGCGGTAAACCATATAAACTACTGTGTTTTTATAGAATTTACCCATCTTGAATCTGACGGAAACAGTTGTCAGATAAGACATAAGAAGCATAATGAAGGTAACGAAAGTAATAACAACAACGAGGTTGTTGAGAACCATATCAACGTCCGCCGCCGCAGTAAGACCCATAACCGTCATCGCTACAACAAAGAATAATATAACCGCAACAGTGCAAAGGTCAAGCGGGATTTTATCAATGAATCCGGGGATGATTTCGCCGGTTTCGGGGTCGGTCACACCCGCGTTAATCGTTATGATACACAGAAGAATGACCATAACCAGAAGCGCGAGGAACAGAACAACGAACGCAACATATTTGAGCGTATCCGCAATATCTATCCATTCAAACGCACTCATATAGCGGTCATTCACGCTGTCCTCGTTTATGAGAACGGCATAATTCAGCTTGAGCGGAACCATATTTCCGTTTTTATCGATGCTGAAAAAATCCGAATCGCCGATATATTTCGTCTGCTCTTTTGCCAGATCATATGTATATCCGCCGTTCTGACCTTCAAACTGAAGCTCGCCGTCCATATTATAAACCGCAAAAATGAAGTTTGATTCGGCAGAAGAAAAATAATCGCTGTAATAATCGAGCCTGTACTCATCTCTGTGAGGCTTATCAACCAGCGTGCATTTATAAAAATCCTTCGCTTTTTCGCAGTCGTCGAGCGAATAAATCTGAACCGCTACGGATTTTGCGGTTTCGCCGTTGTTATTCTTATCATAAAAATCATATTCAAAAAGATACGTTATTCCGAGGAAACAGCCGACAATAACAATCGTCAGTCCGATTATGACAATCGAAAGCGCAGAGCTGTCAGCAGAAGAACGAAGTTTCTTTTTCGACATAAAACCAACTCCTGTTTAGAGTGACGGGAGTAATCCGAACTGTGTTTTTTATCGGATGATTTCCGTCTTTTCTTCGTTAAAATACTCGCAAATCCGTTAAGGATTTGCTCCGTTTTGTGCCTTGATAAGCCAAAAATCCTCACGATAAAAAATCTTCGACCTGAAAGCGAAAGATTTTAAAATGATTTTTGGCGGTTGAGTGAGCAGGAAGGCTGACGCCTTTCAATCACGAAACGCCGAAAAGCGTTAAAAAGAATCGCTTTCAGGCATAGTTCGAATTGCTCCCATCACTCTAAATCGCTTCGGGAACCTTTATGCTCACCATTTTATAGCCGTGACCCCACGAAACCTTAATATACTCGGGGTTTGCCGGGTCAATTTCGATTTTTTCACGCAGATGTCGGATGTGAACGGTGACTGTATTCTCCGCACCGAGAGGGTCGTCGCCCCAGACCTTGCGGTAAAGCTCTTTGGGTGAAAAGACCTTGTCGGGATTCTGCATAAAGAATCTGAGAAGCATCATTTCCGTCGGAGTGAGGCTGATTGGTTCGCCGTCACGGGTGAGGATTTTTGTGTTGTCATCAAGCTCAAGGCTTCCGTTGCGGATAATTCCGGATTCGTCCTTCTTCGATGCAGAGCTGTCCGACCCGCCGAAACGGGTGTATCTGCGAATCTGCGACTTGACTCTCGCAATAACCTCAACGGGATTGAACGGCTTTGTTATGTAGTCATCCGCGCCCTCATTGAGTCCGTGAATCTTGTCGGTGTCGCGGCTTTTTGCCGAGAGAAGAATAACGGGAATGTTGTTGTTTTCTTCTCTGAGCTTTGCAAGCGCGGCGATGCCGTCCATAACGGGCATCATTATATCCATCAGAAGAAGATGAATTTCATCCTTTTCAATGATTTCGAGCGCCTGCGCGCCGTTTTCGGCTTCAATTATATTGTAATCCTCGCCTGCAAGATAAATCTTGAGTGCGGAACGGATATCGGCTTCGTCGTCACATATGAGAATATTATACACAGCTTTTCTCCTCCCTTTTTTACCACTTTTTATACGGGCATTTCTGCCTTATGAACGCCGCCCTGAATTCGGGATAGCATCCGCATTTAAGACAGACTCCGCCCGAGAGAAAGTCACATTCTCCGCAGATATCAAGCCGTCTGCGGTAGTCCCCGCCCGTACATTTTTCCTTTTCGGGCAGCCTGTCAATATGCTCTTTTATGCTTTTGAGGGTATCCTCTCTGCCGCTTTCAAGAAGAAAACAGCGCTTGCAAATGTTTTCCATTATTTAATCACGAATTTAACAACACTGCACGGAGGCAGGGTTGCAACAAAGCCGTCGCCTGTTACGGAATAATCTTTTAATTCCGCTGTTTTTACTGCGTTCTTTTCTTCGAATGAGTTGTAGTCCCACGGACTGCCGCCGAGGATTTCGGCTTTTATTTCTTTAACTTCGAAATCCGCAATCTGGCACTTGATTTGAGCCGTTTCATCTGCCGAGGTGTTGGTTATTGTTGCATAGATAACGCCGTTTTCATCAACCGATGCGCTCTCGATGAGCTGCGGGAATTTTCCGCTTTCCGCTTCGAGGTCGGGAGTTGTGATGTATGAACCGAGCAAGGTGTTTTCCTGATGGTCTTTATACATCCTGAAAACGTAATAAGTCGGGGTGAGAAGCATTTCTTCGCCGTCGGTGAGCGCAACGGACTGAAGCACGTTAACGGTCTGCGCGATATTCGCCATCTTCACTCTGTCGGAATGCTTGTTGAAAATATTGAGAGTCAATGCGGCAACCATTGCATCACGCATTGTATTCTGCTGATAAAGGAATCCCGGATTTGTGCCGGGTTCAACGTCATACCAAGTACCCCACTCGTCAACGATAAGTCCGACTCTCTTGTCGGGGTCGTGCTGATTCATAATATCGCCGTGACGGCGCACAAGCTCTTCCATTTTATAAGCTTTTCCGATGGTGATATTGTATTCTTCTTCGGTAAATTCAAGTGAACTTCCCTTATGATTCCAATTGTGGGGAATGGTGTAGTAATGCAGAGAAATGCCGTTCATTCTGCTGCAGGCTTTCTGCAAAAGAACCTCTGTCCAATGATAGTCAAACTCATTTGCACCGCAGGCAATGCGGTAAATATGCTTGCTGCTGTCGTAATCACGAACGAAGGTTTCGTAACGTCTGAATTCGTTGGCATATGCCTCGGGAAGCATATGGCCGCCGCAGCCCCAGCTTTCGTTGCCGACGCCGAAATACTTGACATCCCAGGGTTTTTCGTGACCGTTTGCCTTGCGTAAATCCGCCATAGGCGATGTGCCGTCAAGGGTCATATATTCAACCCATTCGCTCATTTCCTGAACGGTGCCCGAGCCAACATTGCCGTTGATATATGTATCGCAGCCGAGCTGACGGCAAAGCTCAAAATATTCGTGAGTGCCGAAGCTGTTATCCTCAACAACACCGCCCCAGTGGGTGTTAATCATCTTTTTTCTGTTTTCCTTGGGACCGATGCCGTCCTTCCAATGGTATTCATCGGCGAAGCATCCGCCCGGCCAGCGAAGCACGGGAATGCCCATCTCTTTGAGAGCATCAACAACGTCCTTGCGCATACCGTTGACATTGGGGATTTCGGAATCCTCGCCGACATAAAGTCCTTCATATATGCATCTTCCGAGATGCTCGGAAAAATGGCCGTAAATATCCTTGCTGATTTTCGAAAGCTTCTGATTGGGATTGATAAGATATTTTTCCATAATCTGCTCCTTTAAAGCAATATATAGATGATTATAACATATATTGAGCTGAATTGCAAACAAATAAAAAACGACCGCCCGCGGATAAACCGTGAGCGGTCATTATGTTTTTCGTAATTATTCGATTTCGGAGCTTACTGCGTAATCATAAAGCTCTTCGATTTCCTTGGAAGGCTTCTTGTCGATGAGCGAAACAACAATTGCGAAGAGTGCGCCTGCGATGAAGCCGGGAAGAAGCTCGTAAACGCCTGTTACGTCTGTAAGGAAGTTCATCCAGAGAACGTCAACAACTGCGCCGCCGATAACGCCTGCGAGTGCGCCCTTGTAAGTAAATCTCTTCCAGAAGAGTGAAAGAAGAATTACGGGACCGAATGCCGAGCCGAAGCCGCCCCACGCATTGTCAACAAGAGTCATAATTGTTGCCGCACCTTCGGACTTGCTGCTTGCGATGAAATATGCGATAACAGCGATGATGAGAACAACGATTCTGCCGACCCAGAGAGTTTCCTTATCGGAAGCGTTCTTTCTGAAAATGGGCTTATAAATATCGCTTGTGAACGATGAGGATGCAACAAGAAGCTGTGAGTCTGCAGTGCTCATTGCGGCAGCAACAATAGCGGAGAGAAGAAGACCTGCAACGAATGCCCAGGGACCGCTGAAGATATCCTGAACGAGAGTTACGAAAACAAGCTCCTGCTTGCCTGCGTCAACGAGTGCCTGAGTGGGTGCAAAGCCTCTGCCGAGAAGAGCCATTGCGATAGCTGCGCCGAGTGAAAGAACAACCCAGATAATACCGATTGTTGCTGATTTCTTGAGAACCTTTGAGTTCTTTGTTGACATAAATCTTACGATGATGTGGGGCATACCGAAATAACCGAGACCCCAGGCAAGACCCGATGCGATATCCTGCCAGCTTGCCGAGAAGGGATTGAGGGGGTTAACGCCGCCTTCAACTGCTTCAAATACGCTGTAGTCAATATCCTTTGCCATAACAAGAACGATGGGAACTGCAAGGAGAGCTGCAAGCATCATAAGACCCTGGAAGAAGTCTGTCCAGCAAACAGCCTTGAAGCCGCCGAGGAATGTGTAAACAATAATAATAGCTGCAAAAATGAGAAGTGCGAGGTTGGGGTTGCCTTCAAGCTGGGGAACAACCTGAATGAAAACCTTCTGGCCTGCAACGAAGCTCGATGCAACATAGATTGTGAAGAAAACAAGGAATACGATAGCACAGATTATCTGGAGAGCAGGGCTCTTTGTGAGGAATCTGTTTGAAAGATACTGGGGGACAGTGATTGAGTCGTTTGCAGCCTGAGAGAATTTGCGCAGTCTGCGTGCAACGAAAATCCAGTTAGCCGCTGTGCCGAGAGCAAGGCCGATACCAATCCATACCTGACCCATACCGAAAGCAAGAATGCTGCCGGGGAAGCCCATAAGCAGCCAGCCGCTCATATCCGATGCCTGTGCGCTGAGCGCCGTAACCCAGGGACCCATTGAACGTCCGCCGAGGAAGTAATCTTTTTCGCCTTTTCCTTTCGACTTGAAGAAGAAGAAAAGTCCGATTCCGAGAACGGCAACAAAATAAAGAACGAATGCCGCAAGCTGAGGTGTCATAAAAATCAAAATCCTTTCATTGGAAAATATGTGCGATTATATCACAAAGAAAACAAGAATGGAATACAGAACGGAGTACAGAATAATTTCCGTACTCCGTTTTGTTTTTTATCTAATTCTGTTGATATTATTGGGTTTTTATGCCATACAAAAACGAGAATGTAACAAAAACCAATTTTAAATAAATAATTATTTTTTCTGCAAAAATCCGTCAAAAAGCACGGGAAGCAGAGTTTCCGAATAGCGCGAAAGCGGATATTCGCCGTTACAAAGACACCAGTCGCTGATGATTGCTCTTTCACAAAGCGCATATGCTTTCACGATTTCGTTAACCGAAACATCCTCACGGAATTCGCCGTTTTTCTGACCGTCAAGGACAATCAGACGGAGCAATTTATAGTATGTACGGTTATGGTCAAGCAGGTTTTTATCGCCCTTCATCGTAAGCTGTGAGGAATAGAGCCTTGAAAGCAGGTCAAGGGGAATGCTGTTTTCTATCATCGCAAAAAGCATTTTATTGAGATACATCAGCTTTTCAAACGCAGTCATCGAATCCGCAAGATTTTCTTTAAGCTCCTCGTATTTACTGTCGAAAAGGCTCGAAAGCGAGCTGAGAAGCTCTTCCTTTCCGTCAAAATAATGATAGAAAGAGCCTCGGGATGTACCCGATTCTTCAACGATTTCCTCAACCGTCGTGTTCTCGTAGCCGTTTTTATAAAACAGCTCCCACGCGGCATTGACTATTTTCATTTTTGTGTTTCTGGAATCTTTTCTGGGCATAATCTCCCGCCTTTATTTATAGTATCGGGTGGGCAACGCCCACCCTTCGTTCTGCGTTCTGCACTCTGAACTCTGCACTTAAAAATTGATAACCCCAAGGTGTTCAAGCAGAATTTTGAGTCCCATAAGAATGAGGATAATTCCGCCTGCAAGCTCTGCCTTTGACTTGAATTTTACGCCGAAAATATTGCCGATTTTGATTCCGACTGCCGAAAGTGCAAATGTGATTATTCCGATAAAGCCGACTGCCGCGCCGATATTGACATCGGGCAGAAGAGCGAAGGTTACTCCGACTGCAAGGGCATCAATGCTTGTTGCAACGGCGAGGGTAAACATCTCCTTGACCGCCATCGAGCCTGCTTTTCCGTCGCATCCGCATTCGTTATCATCATCTTTTGAAAGCGCCTCTTTTATCATATTTGCGCCGATTAAGCCAAGAAGAATAAAAGCTATCCAATGGTCAAGTTTTGTTATGTACGATTCAAATGTTGTGCCGAGGAAATAGCCGATAAGCGGCATCAACGCCTGAAATCCGCCGAACCACAAGCCGGCAAGCGCCATCTGCTTTATGCCTGCTTTTTTAACGGCAAGACCCTTGCAGATTGCAACGGCAAATGCATCCATCGACAGACCGACGGCGATGATAAAAAGCTCCAATATTGTCATTTTTGTTTCTCCCTTAACAAAAAAATCGGATACCGCCGTACCCGAGATTTTATTCATTTTATCACGCATCAAATAAGTTTGTCAACACTAATATATTCTTTCGGTGTAAGTAACAAAACAAATCTTTATAAATTGATAAATGTTATATAAATTTTATTTGATAAAGCCTTGCAATATAAGAGTAATATATAGTATAATAGGGCTAATTGATGATTCAAGGAGGATAACTATGAAAAAAGTCGGAATTATTATGGGCAGCGACAGCGATTTGCCTGTTGTTGAAAAAGCTATAAACACACTTGAAGAATACGGTGTACCCTTTGAGGTTCACGTTTACTCGGCTCACAGAACACCCGAGCAGTCAAAGGAATTTGCTCAGAACGCAATTCTCAACGGCTTCGGTGCAATCATCTGCGCTGCAGGCAAAGCAGCTCACCTTGCAGGTGCAATTGCAGCCAACACCACCCTCCCCGTTATCGGTATACCCGTAAAATCATCTACTCTTGACGGCATGGACGCACTTCTCTCAACCGT
Organism: Acutalibacteraceae bacterium; assembly: GCA_045535475.1. GTDB lineage: Bacteria > Bacillota > Clostridia > Oscillospirales > Acutalibacteraceae > CAG-177. The sequence goes on from JAZSLR010000103.1 coordinate 32,405, forward strand.
ACAGATGCCCGCAGGCATTCCCGTTGCAACGGTTGCGATTGACGGTGCTGTTAATGCCGCTTTGTTGTCCATACAGATTCTTGCGGTTTCCGATGCAGAGCTTGCAGAAAAGCTCGCCGAAGCAAGAGCAAAGGCAACCGAAAAGGTTCTTGCCGCAAACGCAAAAATCGAAGAAAAGTTTAATAAATAAATGCAAACGTGTAGGGCGGGATGCCCACATCCCGCCGTTAACTCCGCTGTGATTTTGCGGCGGCTTGAGGGCAAGCCGCCCTACACTGAAACATTCACTTGGAGGTAACCCATGGGAGGATTTTTCGGCGCAACGTCGAGAAGAGATGTTGTTCTTGACGTCTTTTTCGGAGTTGACTATCATTCCCACCTCGGCACACGCAGAGGCGGTATGGCAGCAGTCAACGAGAAAAAAGGCTTTCAGCGCGACATCCATAATATCGAAAACTCACCTTTCAGAACAAAATTCGCCGGCATCACCGATGAAATGCAGGGCAACGCCTGCATCGGCTGCATCAGCGACAGCGACCCGCAGCCCATTCTCATCCGCTCGGGTCTCGGCGTTTACGCAATAACAACCATCTGCTGCATCAACAACGCAGATGAACTTATAGAAGAATTTCTTAATGACGGCGGCTGCCATTTCACAACAATGACCTCGGGCAAAATCAATTCCACCGAGCTTGTTGCGGCACTCATCAACCAGAAGTCCTGCTTCGTTGACGGCATCCGTTACGCTCAGGAAAAGATTGACGGCTCGCTCTCCGTGCTCATTCTCCTCGAGGACGGCAGCATCATCGCCGCAAGAGATAAGGTCGGCAGGCTGCCCATCCTTATCGGCAAGGATTCCGACGGCTACTGCGTTTCATTTGAATCGTTCGCATTTGAAAAGCTTGATTACGATATGGTCAAGGAGCTTGGCCCTGCAGAAATCGTAAGAATATATCCCGACAGAGTCCACACTCTTGCAGAGCCCGAGAAAAAGCTCAAAATCTGCGCTTTCCTCTGGAGCTATTACGGCTACCCCACCGCAAAATATGAAGGCATCAGCGTTGAGGTTATGAGAGCAAAAAACGGTGCGATTATGGCAAGGGAAGATAAGAAAGCAGGTCTTTGCGACGGAATCGATTACGTCAGCGGTGTTCCCGATTCGGGCACTCCCCACGCAATCGGCTACGCTAACGAACGCGACATTCCCTTCGCACGCCCCTTCATCAAATATACTCCCACCTGGCCGAGAAGCTTTATGCCCTCCAACCAGAACGAGCGCAACAAGGTTGCGAAGATGAAGATGATTCCCGTTCACGACCTTATCCAGAACAAGAGCCTGCTCTTTGTTGATGACAGCATCGTAAGAGGCACGCAGATGCGTGAAACGATAGATTTCCTTTACAGCCACGGCGCGAAGGAAGTCCATATGCGTTCCGCCTGCCCGCCGATTATGTACGGCTGCAGATATCTCAACTTCTCACGAAGCAATTCCGAGGACGACCTGATTGCCCGCCGCATCATCCACGACCTTGAGGGCAAGGAAGGCGATAAATATATTGATGAATACTGCGATGCTTCAACCGAAAGAGGCAAGAAGCTGCGCGAAATCATCTGCAAGGAGCTCAAGCTCACAACCCTCGGCTATCAGTCAATCGCAGGTCTTGTCGAAGCAATCGGTCTGCCCGAAGAGTGTATATGCACCTATTGCTGGAACGGAAAAGGCTGATGACTGCGATAAATGTGACGTAACATAAACATATTTAACGTAGGGGCGACCATTGGTCGTCCGCATAAAATAATAAAAAATGTGAATTTTCACAGGAGGAATAAATTATGGAAAAAAGCTTCAGCGAAAGCTACGCAGCAGCAGGCGTTGACATTACCGCAGGCTACAAGGCTGTTGAACTTATGAAAACCCACATCAAAAGAACTCTTACTGCAGGCGCAATGTCCGACATCGGCGGCTTCGGCGGTCTTTTCGAGCTTGACCTCACAGGCATCTCAAAGCCCGTTCTCGTAAGCGGTACAGACGGCGTAGGCACAAAGCACAAGCTTGCATTCATTATGGACAAGCACGACACAGTCGGCATCGACTGCGTTGCAATGTGCGCGAACGATATTATCTGCTGCGGCGCAAAGCCTCTGCTTTTCCTTGACTATATTGCTTGCGGCAAGAACGTTCCCGAGAAGATTGCCGAAATCGTTTCGGGTATCGCTGAAGGCTGCGTTCAGTCCGGCGCATCTCTCATCGGCGGCGAAACCGCTGAAATGCCCGGCTTCTATCCCATCGACGAATACGACCTTGCAGGCTTCTGCGTAGGCGTTGTTGATAAGGATAGGGTTCTCGACAACACAAAGATGACCGAAGGCGACGTTGTTATCGCTCTTCCCTCAAGCGGCGTTCACTCAAACGGCTTCTCACTCGTAAGAAAAGTCTTTGATGTTGACAACGCTGATATCAAAACTCCCGTTGCAGAGCTCGGCGGCAAGTCAGTCGGCGAAACTCTCCTCACTCCCACAAAGATTTATGTTAAGCCTATGCTTGCTCTCTTTGAGGAAGTAACAGTCAAGGCTGTTTCCCACATCACAGGCGGCGGCTTCTATGAGAATATCCCCAGAAGCATTCCCGACGGCTTCGGCGCAAAGATTGACAAGTCGGGTCTCAAGATTCTTCCCATCTTTGACCTCATTGCAAAGACAGGCAACATCCCCGAGAGAGATATGTTCAACACATTCAATATGGGTGTCGGTATGAGCATCGTTGTTGCAAAGGAAGATGCTGAAAAGGCAATCGAAGTTCTCAAGGCTAACGGCGAAGATGCTTACATCATCGGCGAAATCATCAAGTCGGAAGATAAGGTTGTTATTTGCTGAGGCAAATAAATTCAAAATGCAAAATGTTAAATGCAAAATTCAGGGTCGCTTCGCTCCGATTATATAAGAACCCCTCGCACTTTGTGCTCGTGAACCTTGTTACTTTATAATAATGGGTGCGGGTGAAACCCGCCCTTCATTCTGCACTTTGCACTTTGCATTCTGCACTTAAAACGCATTGTATTCACAAAGGAGAAAAAATTATGCCCAAAAAAGCCCGCATTGCCGTTCTTGTTTCGGGCGGCGGAACAAACCTGCAGGCGCTCATCGATGCTCAAGGCTCGGGTATCATCAGCAGCGGCGAAATCACCCTTGTTATTTCCAACAAGGCGGGCGCATATGCGCTTGAAAGAGCCGCAAAGGCAGGCATCAGAACCGAAACCGTACTTAAAAAAGAAACTCCCGATTTTGAGGGCAGACTTATCGAGCTGCTTGACGGCGACGGCATCGACCTTATCGTTCTTGCAGGCTTTATGAGCATTCTCTCCGAGCATTTCACAAACCACTATAAAGACAGAATAATCAACGTTCACCCCTCGCTCATTCCGTCATTCTGCGGCGAAGGCTTCTACGGTCTGCGTGTGCACGAGGCGGCGCTCGGCTACGGCGTGAAGGTGACGGGTGCAACGGTGCATTTTGTCAACGAAATCCCCGACGGTGGACGCATCATCATGCAGAAGGCCGTTGATATCGAACCCGATGACACCCCCGAAACTCTCCAGAAAAGAGTTATGGAGCAGGCGGAATGGAAAATCCTGCCTATGTCGGCGGAAAAGATTTGCAAAGATATAATTACGGAGGCTACCAAATGAAAGTTCTCGTGGTCGGCGGCGGCGGACGTGAGCACGCCATCATAAAAAAGCTTAAAGAAAACAAAGAAATCGAAAAAATATATGCGCTCCCCGGCAACGGCGGCATTGCCGCTGACGCTGAATGCGTTGCAATCGGCGCAAAGGATATCCCCGCAATCGTTGATTTCGCAAAGAACAACGACATCGGCTTTGCGGTTGTTGCTCCCGATGACCCCCTTGTTCTCGGTGCGGTTGATGAGCTTTCAAAGCTCGGCATTCCCTGCTTCGGTCCCGAGGCAAAGGCGGCTATCATCGAAGGCAGCAAGGTTTTCTCCAAAAATCTGATGAAGAAATACGGCATTCCCACTGCCGCATACGAAGTTTTTGACGATGCGGACAAAGCTCTCGCATATCTCGAAACAGCTCCCATCCCCACAGTCATCAAGGCTGACGGTCTCGCTCTCGGCAAGGGCGTTATCATCGCAATGACCCGCGACGAAGCAAAGGATGCCGTTGTTTCCATTATGCAGGACAAGCAGTTCGGCGAAAGCGGAAATCAGATTGTTATTGAAGAATTCCTTGAAGGACCTGAGGTTTCGGTGCTTTCATTCACGGACGGCAAGGTTGTTGTGCCGATGATTTCTTCAATGGACCACAAGAGAGCAAAGGATAACGACGAAGGCCTCAACACAGGCGGTATGGGCACAATCGCTCCCAACCCCTATTACACGGCTGAAGTTGCCGACAGATGTATGAAAGAAATCTTCCTTCCCACAATCAATGCAATGAACGCCGAGGGCAGAACCTTCAAGGGCTGCCTCTACTTCGGACTGATGATAACAAAGAACGGCCCCAAGGTTATCGAATATAACTGCCGTTTCGGCGACCCCGAAACTCAGGTTGTTCTTCCTCTTCTCGAAAGCGACCTTTTCGAAATTATGAAGAGCGTTGCAAACGGCACTCTCTCGGCTGAGCAGGTTAAGTTCAGCGACAAGAGCGCTTGCTGTGTTGTTATGGCATCGGACGGATATCCCCAGAAATACGACAGCGGATTTGAAATCACAATGCCCGCTGATAAAAACATTTACATCGCAGGCGCAAAGCTTGCAGACGGTAAGCTTCTCACCGCGGGCGGACGTGTTCTCGGCGTTACCGAAACCGCAGACACTCTCGCAAACGCAATCGAAAAGGCTTACGAAACCGTTAAAACCGTTAATTTTGAAAATGCCTATTACCGTAAGGACATCGGCAAAAAAGCATTGGAGGTTTAATATATTATGGTATACAGAGCTTATGTTGAAAAGAAAAGCGGTCTTGACAATGAAGCACGTTCGCTCAAAAACGAGCTTGTTTCGCTTCTCGGCATAAACAGCCTTGAGAATCTTCGCGTTCTCAACCGCTACGACATCGAAAACATTGAAAAAGACCTTTTTGATTATTCAAAAGGCACAGTTCTTTCGGAGCCTCAGCTTGACAATATCTCCGAAAATCCCGACCTTGAATGCGACAGACTTTTTGCCGTTGAATTCCTTCCCGGTCAGTTTGACCAGAGAGCTAATTCCTGCGCAGAATGCATTCAGATTATCTCCAAGGGCGAAAGACCCCTCGTAAGAACAGCAAAGGTTTACTGCCTTTACGGCAACATCAGCGACGACGAGCTTGCACAGATCAAGAAGTTCGTTATCAACCCCGTTGAGTCAAGAGAAGCTTCACTTGAAGAATACGAAACTCTTGCAATGGACTATGTTGTTCCCGAAAGCGTAAAGACCCTTGACGGCTTCATTGCTCTTGACGAAGCAGGTCTTAAGGCATTTGTTGACGATTACGGTCTTGCAATGGACCTTGACGACATAAAATTCTGCCAGAAATATTTCATCAGCGAGCAGAGAGACCCGACAATCACCGAAATCAGAATGATTGATACATACTGGTCGGACCACTGCCGCCACACAACATTCCTCACAAATATTGACTCGGTTAAATTCGAGGATGAGCTTCTTCAGAAGGCATACGACGAATACATCGCAACAAGAAAGGCTTGCAACAGAACAAAGCCCGTAAATCTTATGGATATCGGCACAATTGCAGGCAGATATCTCAAGGCTCAGGGACTTCTTCCCAAGCTTGACGAGAGCGAAGAAATGAAGGCTTGCACAGTCAAGATTGACGTTGAAATCGAAGGCGAAACCCAGAAGTGGCTTCTTCTCTTCAAGAACGAAACTCACAACCATCCTACAGAAATCGAGCCCTTCGGCGGCGCGGCAACCTGCATCGGCGGCGCTATCCGTGACCCGCTTTCAGGCAGAAGCTATGTTTATGCCGCAATGCGCGTAACAGGTGCGGGCGACCCGACTGTACCCGTCAGCGAAACAATTGAGGGCAAGCTTCCCCAGAGAAAGATTGTTCAGACAGCAGCTGCAGGCTACAGCTCATACGGCAACCAGATCGGTCTTGCAACCGGTATTGTTGACGAGCTTTATCACCCCGGCTATGTTGCAAAGAGAATGGAAATCGGCGCAGTTATCGCTGCCGCTCCCGAAGAGAATGTACGCCGTGAAAGACCCGAGGACGGCGACGTTGTTATCCTTCTCGGCGGACGCACAGGCCGTGACGGCTGCGGCGGTGCAACCGGCTCATCAAAATCGCATAACCTCAAGTCACTCGAAAGCTGCGGTGCGGAAGTCCAGAAGGGTAACGCGCCCGAAGAAAGAAAGCTTCAGAGACTTTTCAGAAATAAAGAAGCATCACAGCTCATCAAGCGCTGCAACGACTTCGGCGCAGGCGGCGTTTCCGTTGCCATCGGCGAGCTTGCAGACGGTCTTGAAATCAACCTCAATGCAGTTCCCAAGAAATACGAAGGTCTTGACGGCACGGAGCTTGCTATTTCCGAATCACAGGAAAGAATGGCAGTTGTTGTTGAAGCAAAGGATGCAGAGCGTTTCTGCGAGCTTGCAACAAGCGAAAACCTTGAGGCAACAATCGTTGCCGTTGTTAAGGAAAAGCCCTATCTTGTTATGAACTGGAACGGCAAGGCAATCTGTAACATCAGCCGTGAATTCCTCAACTCCAACGGTGCGGAGAAGCATATCGACATCGCTCCCGCAAAGATTGAGGACTACTCAAAGAAGATTGACGGCTCATTCTCCGATATGTATGCAAACCTTGCAGGCAACCTCAACATCTGCTCAAAGAGAGGTCTTTCCGAGAGATTTGACTCAACAATCGGTGCAAACACCGTTCTTATGCCCTTCGGCGGCAAGAATCAGCTCACTCCCATCCAGGCAATGGTTCACAAGATTGCCGTTGAGAAGCAGGACACAGAAACCTGCTCAATTATGTCGTGGGGTTATAACCCCTTCATCACCGAGAAGAGCCCCTACCACGGCGCTTATCTCGCAGTTATCGAATCCGTTTCAAAGCTTATCGCAGCAGGTGCGGACTTCAACGAAGTTTACCTCACCTTCCAGGAATATTTTGAGAAACCCAAGAAGGACGGCAAGCGTTGGGGTAAGCCTCTCGCAGCTCTCCTCGGCGCATTCAAGGCACAGATGGATCTCAAAATCGCTGCTATCGGCGGTAAGGACTCAATGAGCGGTTCGTTCGAGGATATCGACGTTCCTCCCACCCTCGTTTCATTCGCTGTCACAACAGAAAACATCAAGAATATCGTTTCGCCCGAATTCAAGAGCGCAGGTCACAAGGTTGTTATTCTCAAACCCGAATACACAGCCGACAATCTTCCCGAAACCGCTTCACTCCTCAAGGTTTACGATGAGGTTTATTCTCTCGTAACATCGGGTAAGGCTGCCGCAATCTACACTCCCGGTATGGGCGGCGTAGCAGAAGCAGTGCTCAAGATGGCTATGGGTAACGGCATCGGCTTTGACTTTGCAGACGTTTCTCTCGACGACATCTTCGGCTATTCCTACGGTTCATTCATCGTTGAACTTACCGACGATACCGACTGCGGCACACTTCTCGGCTACACAACCGATAAGGCTGCTCTCACATACGCAGGCGAAACCGTTGATTTCTCAAAGCTTCTTCCCATTTACGAGGATAAGCTTGAAGATATTTATTCCTGCAACATCGCAATGCCCGAAAAGAAGATTGAAACCTTCGACTTCAAGGCAACAACATTTGCAAAGCCCGCAATCAGAACCGCTAAACCCAAGGTTCTCATCCCCGTATTCCCCGGCACGAACTGCGAATACGACTCGGCAAAATATGCCGAAAGAGCAGGCGCAGAGGCAGAAATCTTTGTTATCAACAACCTTTCCGCTTCAAGCATTGCAAAATCCGTTGAGGACTTCGCAAAGAAGGTCGGCGAAAGTCAGATTATCTTTGTTCCCGGCGGTTTCTCGGGCGGCGACGAACCCGACGGCTCGGGCAAATTCATCACCGCATTCTTCAGAAATGCCGAAATCAAGCAGGCTGTAACAGAGCTTCTTGAAAAGCGTGACGGTCTTATGCTCGGTATCTGCAACGGCTTCCAGGCTCTCATCAAGCTTGGTCTTGTTCCCTACGGCAAGATTATCGACACCGACGAAACCTGCCCGACTCTTACTTACAACACCATCGGCAGACACCAGTCAAAGCTTGTCAGAACAAAGCTTGTTTCGAACAACTCTCCCTGGCTCTCAAAGGCAAAGCAGGGCGAAATCTACACCGTTCCCATCTCACACGGCGAAGGCAGATTCATCGCTGACGAGGCTCTCATCAGAAAGCTTGCCGCAAACGGTCAGATTATCACTCAGTATGTTGACTTTGACGGCAACGCAACCAACGACATCGCCTTCAACCCCAACAACTCCGATTTCGCAATCGAAGGCATCGTTTCACCCGACGGACGTGTACTCGGCAAGATGGGTCACTCCGAAAGAACCGGCTCGGGACTCTACAAGAACGTTCCCGGCGAATTCGACCTCAAGCTCTTTGAGAGTGCGGTTGAATATTATAAGTAAAAATTATTTAACGGGTAACCGCAAGGTTGCCCGTTAAGTCCGTAATTTTAAAAAGAAGGCGTAATATGGAAACTTTATTTTGTATATCAATAGCACTCGGTGCGGGACTGATTATGTCCCGTCTTGCAAAGCCGCTCGGACTTCCGTCGGTAACGGCATACCTAAGTCGGATCGTAGCCAT
>JAZSLR010000066.1:0-16642 GCA_045535475.1 Acutalibacteraceae bacterium
CACAAGGGGTGTTTATTATGGCAGTAACTTTGGAAGATAAACTCGTTATCGGCGTTTCGTCGAGAGCGCTGTTTGACCTTGAAGACGAAAACAGAATATTTGAAGAGCAGGGTCTGGAGGCATATTCAAAATATCAGAGCGAGCATGAGAATGATATTCTGAAACCCGGCACGGCTTTTCCGCTTGTCAAGGCTTTGCAGAAACTCAATGCAGACGGCAGATACCTGACCGAGATTATCATAATGTCCAAAAACAGCTCAGACACAAGCCTGCGCATCTTCAATTCCATAGAGCATTACGGTTTGGATATCAGCCGTGCGGCTTTGGTTGGCGGTGCATCGATTTCACCATATCTCGGTGCATTCAAAACGGATTTGTTCCTTTCCGCAAACGAAAACGACGTACAGGAAGCAATCAACGCAAACATCGCATCGGGCATAATCTGCGACCATTCAAATCTGCCCATAAATCCCGATGATGAGATACCCCAAATCCGAATTGCATTTGACGGCGATGCGGTTATTTTCTCCGATGAATCCGAAAGAATTTTCCAAGCGGAAGGTCTTGAAGCATTCGCAGAACACGAGCAGAAGAATGCACAGAATCCTTTACCCGAAGGACCGTTTGCAAAACTTCTCAAAACACTTTCGCTTATTCAGAAGCAATTCCCCAAAGACGAATCGCCAATCCGCACCGCACTCGTTACGGCAAGAAATGCTCCCGCACACGAAAGAGTTATCAGAACTCTGCGTGCGTGGGATGTGCGCATTGATGAGGTTTTCTTCCTTGGAGGAATCAAGAAAAGCGAAGTGCTCAAAGCATTCAATGCCAACATATTCTTTGATGATCAACCCGCACACACCGACCCCGCATCAAAACTCGTACCCTCAGCAAGAGTACCCTATAAGAAATAATTTTAGCCTGCAACAAAACCGTTGCAGGCTGTTTTTTATGTGTATTCAACTTCTTTTGCGATTGCTTTAATGCTCTCAATGTCCCATTCGTCATTGTGAACCGATATAATATGCTTGTTGCCGTCTTTTTGAAATGCAAACACAAGATTTTCTTCAAAACTGTCCAATCCATTACAGTTTATGCTAAAGCTGTCAATATCCTCAATAATATACGTTACCCTAAGTTTTCGATTGAAGAAGACCAAGTCAGATTTTACTTCTGCAGATTCAAATGAATCATATTTTATAAAAAGATAAATATCTTCTGTTATTTTTTTGGCAGAGGCATATTTGTTATATATAACTGTATCGCTTTGTATATCAATCCATTGTATGTTTTTATTTGAAATGCATATAAAATAATGTTCATTTGAAGGTAGGATTTCTTCGTAATACTGCGAAAGTCTGTCAGAGCTGAAGTTATAGTATCGTTTCAGTTTATTTTTTTGTTTATGCAAAACTGCAACGCATGAAAAATATTTGACAGTCGCTGAAATATAATCATACTCACATTTCGCAACCTGCCTGCAATCAATTTTTTCGTTTTTTGAACTGATGGTATATTTAAAAGAATAAAGTCCCCATCTGCCGTTTTGCAACACGCCCACAACATTCGAAGTATTCCGTCTGCAACAAAAAGCATCAATGTAATCGTATTTACAGTCGATCAGTATTGCAAGATTGCCGTTTTTATACTTTTCCGCAAGACCGAATTTGCCGTTGTTGATAATTGTGCACAAACGCCTTGTTTCAATAGAATGATTTTTGCGGTTTTTAATCAAAGCAGTAAATTCTTTTACTATTTTTGGCTTTTTTGCCATAACATCACTTCCTCATTTCGTTTATTTTACACTTAAAAAATTGCAATGGATAGTTTTCTGCGAAATACTGCGTTCTGTAAATTTCCATTGCTTCGGCAATGAGATTTTGTTTATTATCAAGATATCTGCAATTATCCGCCAAATCTCGAAACCACTGCACATAATTTTCCGCAATGAATTTTGAAGCAGGTTTTCCCGATTTTCCTGCAGCAATGATTTTGCTTATTTCTTTATTATCGAAATAATTTCTTGCAAGAGTATCAATAAATTCTTCAATGCAGTACGGAACTTGATTTATAGGTACTCTTTTGTTTTGACAACCTTTGCTTTCCCAACCGCCGAGAATACTGTCATGAGATTTTTCGGGAAGATGATTCAGAAACTTAAGAATTCCCAAACGGCGGACAAAATCCGAAAAATTCGCCGCTTTCTCAAAAATAAAAAAATCAACAGGAAGTTCCAAGTGACCGCAAACGGCACAATCACAGCACATCGCATCATCTTCGTAATGATAAAAGGATTCATAAATTTTTGAATCATTGAAATTAATTGAAAATAAATCGGTATCGGTTGTTTGCGATAGTAAGGTTAAATCCGCAAACGGTTCATAATCGCTCAGAACAAGAATTCCGTAGGGAATAGGCTCGGTAAAGCAATCGTCGGGCAATTCGCATTCGGCAGGCATAACAGACAGAGAATATTTAAGTTCGTGAGTAATATTATCCTTGTCAACATGTTTCAGATTTCGTACATTAAAATCGTTGAATTTTTCTTTCAGATGAGTAATTATTTCGTCTTTGAATTCCGATTTGACGGGAATATTGATTGAATTGATTTCACCTTCGCTTTCGGGAAGATTATGACCGTTTCCGTGCATTGCTTTCTTGCAAAACGGACATTCTTTGTCAGGTATATCAAAACCGTCTGCATCGGTTTCGTAGAAATCAAAATACGGTCTCGGTCTTACCCATTCAAAGTTTCCGCATTCGCATTCATAATGAGGGGGCAGAGGATTGACTTCGGATATTCCGAGATAATATGCGAGCAGATGAAATTTTGATGAAAAACCGCTGCCGTAAGGAATGCTTTTGCTTTTGCAGTATTCTATAACTTCATGCGCCGCGAGGAAAAGCAATATGCTTTTTGATTTAATAGCATTACAGATTTCCGTTTCTGTTCTTTCGTGCATACTGTAAATATCGCTGATTCTGTATCTGTCGTTCGCTTTGTTACGGCATAGTGTCGAAAAACGCTTTGTATAGTTGTTTTCACTCATAAATATCACCTTCCGAAAATAATAACCATCTCTTGAGGTAAGAATACCAAAAGAGATGGTCTTTTTTCGGTGCATATCAAACTTTGACGATATACATTATTCTGACAGTCTGCCCTGCGTACATGCTTCTGACGAGTTTTTCTGCTTCTGCAGCACCTGTTGCGGAAACAATCGGCTCAGAATGTACGTTGTTAATCTGGCAAACAACCTTCCATCTGTTCAAAAAATCACCTCCCGTTACTTTGTAAATACATTGTAACAGGAGGCGTGGGTTGTTTTAGGGATATGTTATTCAAATAATAATTTAACCCAGTCTGTAAGCTCGGGTGATTCGTCAAGAACAAGTTCCTGCCAAATACCCCGATATTGAATGTGCTTATTCTTATCTTTTGCGCTGTTTGTTCTGCTTTCTTTGACAAGACAGGAGCGGTAAGTCCAATTGCTTCTTGACATATCTTCTGCGGTCAAAACAAATTTCTTGTCATAATCAAAAGTTCCGTATCCGGGTAAATCGGGAGCAAACGATAGTTTTTCTGACGGTATGTAAAGTGCATTGTTAGATTTATCCGGATTATAATTCGGGAGCGAATGCGGATGCCAGCTGTATTTTTTTATTTCTTCTTTGTCTGTTATAATTTTTCCGATTTGCATATAGCCATAAATTACATGCAAATCAGCTCTGTCATAAAAATCTTTTGAATCTTTTTTTGTTATGTAACTGTATCCGCTTCCCGTTTCTTTTGTCTTTCTGAACCAACCGAAGAAAAGAAAAACATCACCGACTTCTATATGAGAATTCTTTAAAACGCCCTGTGCTGAGTGTATCTGACCGAATGCAGGTACCCAGTTTTCAACAGGCGAAACCCTCAGATTCGGTCGGATATCGGGGTCAAGATGACAGCATTCTCCTTTAAACTTGTTGTTTGTAAGCTGACTGAGCAAATCGCTGTATGCAACACCATTAAACTGTATATCTGAGTATGAGATTTCATCCGACGGTATAGGTAAAGAAAGCATCGTGCCGTCGGGCAGAATAGGACTCGGATAACCTCCGTTGCTGCTGTCAAAACCTTTTCTTGATAAAATTATTTTCATATTCCTTTATCCTTTCCGCATCCTTTTTTTGCGGTATCGTTGTTTCTCAGACTTTCGGGCAAATTTAATATGCCATGTTTCTTATGCTTTAAAATTTCTTTAAAAACCGCAGTAACATCATCAGAGCATTCCGTAACCTTATGTCCGACTCCTTTTGCCAGATTGTTTCCGATTATGTTTTTGATTATTTCTGAATCGGTTTTATCAAGAAAACAATAATGATTAGAGATTAAAACGTATTTTTCATTTTTGCTTTTATGCGCTTCGTCCCAATCTCGGTCCTGCAGATACTCCTCTGAATGGATTTCGCTTCCGTTGTGAGCAAAACGCACACCGTTATGCTCTCTGTTTCCGTTATCGCAAGGGATATAGATCTTATCGCTTCTTTTATCTTCGGTATTTCCGAAGTAATCGGAATAATTTTTTACATCGTCAATTTTAGCTATATATAATATATTGTTATCTTTGTTTTTGAAATTTTCATCTTCGCCAAGGCTTTTTCCGACAATACCGACTATCCAAAAAATATCATTATTTTTATTGTTTAAAAAACGTCTGCCGACAACTCTTCTCATATCTCTTTTACAAATTGCAAGCGAAAGACAATCGGCATCATAGCAAGGTGCCGTTCCGCCGAAATATGTTATTCGATATGAATAAATAAAAACATTACCCATATTTTCTCACCTCAATTATCTTTCTCCACTGCCTTCTGCAGTGCGGTTTATCATTCGAAATTCTTTCGGTATTCTTTCAATGCTTCCATGATTTCAGATAAATCTCCGCTTAAAATGTTATAGCTGTATTTATATTCCTTATCTTCAAAGAACAAAGCACCACTCAAAACATCATCTTTAGAGAATTTGAAATCTGATGAGGCTTCGTGCAAAAGAATAGCAGCGGCAAGCTGCGATGCACGGAATTTAATCGGTCCGTTTTTGTAGAAAGAAAAATCAGTCATGTATTGAGACATCAATCTGATCATTTTTGTATATTCGCCGAGTGTTATTGTATGAGGTACAAGAAAACCATCTTCCTCAATCGAAAGCGAGAAATCTTCTCTGTAATCGATTTCTTTGAAAACCTCATATGTAAAGTGCATAGCATCATTGAACATATCATAATCAAACTCTTTTTCACCGTTCAGAACATATTCAGCTTCAAACACAAGCTTTCTCCAACGAATAACACTTTTTGAATAATTTTCGTGTAATCTAAACATTTATTGTTTCCTCACTTTCCGTATTTCTCCACTGCTTTTTGCAGTGCATTTTTTATATCATTCACAAGGCTTTCGGGGGATGTGACGGTGATATGCTCGCCGTACTGCATTGCCCAGAACTTCATTGCCATTTTGCTGACTCTGACTTCTGCCGTAACCTCATCATCGGTTTCGTTGCTGAATTTAACATCCTTGCCGAACCAGTCGATGATTTCGGAAACAATATATTTCTTTGCTCTGAATGTGACTTTTTCTGTCTTGTCGGCAAACATATAAATATGCTCCGCCATATGTTTGGGCAAGTCAAGTCCGTGTTCAAGACCCTCAACCTTTTTCATCGGTTTTACGGGAGTGTCAAGCAAGCGTATATCCGTTATTCTGTCAAGGCGATAATTTGATACGTTGTTGTATTTGTCGTAATTGCAAACAAGATAATATCTGCCGTTTGTGGCAACCATCTGATAGGGGTTAACGATGTATTCCCTTACGTTGCCTTCGCTGTTTTTGCGCGGGTGTTGTTTCTTATCCGTACCCATATCATTATACTTGAATACAACTTGTTTACCCTTGCCGATTGCCTCGTCAAGAACCTCAATCGTATAGAAAAGTTCTTTGTTTTGCGGCATATTTTCGGGCAGGTTGCGTATGTGTTTTACTTTATTTCTGAAATACTTGTTTGAAAGACCCTCGATTTTCTCAATAAGCTCTTTGCATTGCGAATAAGGAATATGCTTTGAGAAAAGCAGACTGTCAATCAGCAGACGGAGTTCTGCATCAGTGAAATCACGCACAAGATAGAAATCGGAAAGAATTTCGCTTTCAACAAGTTCTTTTTCTCCGTCTTTATTTTTGATTTCAATCATTCTGACGGATACGCTGTATTCTATGTCATATCCGAATTCAATCAGATTCATAAGATTGCGTTTGATTGCTTTGCGGTCAGCTTTCATATCATATTCCGTTTCAAGAATTTCTGCAATCTCTTTTTGACTCAGACGGTGATCCTCGTCGGTATATTTTTTGAGAATATCAAGAATATTGATAATGAGTAATTTTTTAGGCTGCATTGAGTCCATAAATGTCACCTCGTGTTTATTCTATCATCATTGATACCATTATGCAATATCCTATGGGACATTTTAGGTACATCTCTATAAAACCAAAGTAACAAGGGACTGTTTTGTGAGAACAGCTCCTTGTTTCATTACGAATATCTGTACCACGGCCAAGGGTATCTGTTATCCTTGGTCTTTTTAACGTTACAAGGTTGAATAAAATGATTTTTTGTGATATTATTCCAATAAAGCAGACTTAACGAGGTGTTATCATGAAACTTGAAACAAACAAATTACAATGGACAAGAGAGCCGGAAAATTACAGAATTTCCGATGACAAAATTGAAATTATAACTGCTCCGAATACAGACCTGTGGCAGAGAACATATTATCATTTCAGAAATGACAATGCACCTGTTTTACAGATGTTAACGGATGAAAAGTTTTTCTCTTTTATTGTCAAAACGGAATTTGAAAGCAAACACAGGTTTGACCAATGCGGTATTGTTATGTACCTTGACAGTGACAACTGGATAAAAGGTTCTATCGAATATGAAAACGAGAAGTTTCAGCATCTCGGCTCTGTTGTTACAAACAACGGTTATTCCGATTGGGCAACAACGGAAATTGATGCAAGCATTAAATCAATGTGGTACAGATTCAGCCGCAGAGAAGATGATTACTGCATTGAGTGCTCCGACGACGGCATTACCTTCAGGCAGATGAGAGTCTGCCATATGTGGAACGGCGGCGGTATAATCAAGTTCGGAATTTATGCCTGCAGTCCCGAAAATTCATCATTCAAAGCAACCTTTACAAATATGGAAATGACCGAATGCAAATGGCTTGCCCACGACGGACAACAGCCTGATGCATAATAAAAAATAATAATTTATCTGACAAATTTGATTGAAAAGTGAAATGATTGATATATGAAAGATAAAAAACTCTTTTTGAGCAAGGCACAGAAAAATTTTCCTGAGCTTTATTACAGAAACATCACTCCTCTCATAACCGAATTTATTGCTTCAACCGGCGACAGTGTTCTGCTCGATCTCGGTGAACACGCAGTCGGACACTTCTCTTTTGCGTTTGACAATGCAGACGATTTTATTGACGCACCTATCCGTTTAATCATCAAATTTGGTGAAGATATAAGAGAAATTGAAGACGATTTTTCCGCTTATGAGGAAGGACTTTCCAAAACATGGCTGCAGGAGGAAATAATAAATCTTGATTTTCCTCAGAAAACAACCATGCCCAGAAGATATGCTTGCAGATATATAAAAATAACTGTAGATAAGACCAACAAACCTATCAGGCTGTTTGATTTTTGTTTTCGTGCATCAACAAGTGCCGATGTAGCTGTTTTGAAACCCGCAAAAACGGCAGACGCTTTGTTGAACAAAATTGATATTGTTGCAACAAACACTCTCAAAGAATGTATGCAGACCTTTTTTGAGGACGGCCCCAAGCGTGACCGCCGGCTCTGGACAGGCGATCTTCGGCTTGAGGCCCTGACGAATTATTATACGTTCAAAAATCTTGAAATCACCAAAAGATGTTTATATTTGTTCGCCGCAGGCAACTGCGACAAGCTCGGATTTCTGCCCTCATATGTTTATGAAACACCGTATTATTTCTCAGGTTCGGCACACATTGCGGACTATGCGCTTTTGTTCGTTGTATCTGTATGTGATTACTACGAACATACCGGTGATATGGCGGTTATAAATGACCTTATGCAAATCTGCAAAACACAGCTTGAAAGCTTCAGAAAAATACTTGACGAAAATCTGATTGTAACTCATCAGGAAGGCTGGTTTGCTTTTATTGATTGGTGTCCCGATCTTGAAAAACTTACAGCATTGCAGGGCGTGTATCTATATACACTTGAACGCTTTTCCGAATTATTGAAAGCTATCGGTGATGAAGAATACAAAAAATATTCACTTCACCTCTACGAAGTCCGCCATGCCTGCAAAAAACATCTTTATGATGAAAAAGCAAACGCTTTCATAAACAAACTTGATAATGGACAGTTCAGCGTTCATTCTCAGGTATGGATGATACTGGGCGGTGTTATCGACGGCAAAGAAGCTGAAGAGCTTCTTGTTTCTTGCCTTGAAAATAAAGATGCAAAGCAGCCCGTCACACCGTATATGCGCCACTATGTAGCAGAGACTATGTTTAAGCTGAATATGAGGGACGAAGCGGTGCAATACCTGAAAACCTTCTGGGGCGGTATGCTTGAACAAGGTGCAGACACCTTCTGGGAGGCTTATATTCCCGAAAATCCTGATTTTTCACCGTATGATGACAGGATGATAAACAGCCTTTGCCATGCGTGGAGTTGCACACCGTCGTATTTTATCCGCAAGTACGGATTATGATTTGTAAAATCAAAGATGTGACCCGTAGATTTAATTATCTGAAGTAAACTCCGCCGAAAATCGACATAGCGAGCACACTGGAAACAAAAATATAAAATGCTCCAGCCCCTTTTCACTGTTTTAATGAATAAAGCCGGTTCATCAGCTTGGATGACCGGCTTTGTTTTTATTTTTTAACGGAAATTTATATAACCGAACACGAGCAAACCTGCCATTAATATATGGAAGAACGGAAGAACAGTAATGTCTCCACCGAAGGAAACAAGGAATTCTTTGACAGATTTTGAGTTCTTGTAATTTTCGATTACTCTCATGGGTCGGTAGAAATAAACAAGGTCAAACAGAATATAGCCGACGCAATAGAAAATCCATGTTTCCCAAAGAGTGTATCCCCTCAAAGCCTGACCGGCAAGTATTACAGCACCCAGCAAAATCAGGAATATGCGTATAAGCTTTACATTCTTATAATCCCAATAGCGTTCAAGACCATCATGCTGAGCAATAACATAGTACATCGTAAAGCAACAGATAATCGATGCCATGGTTGTTGAGCCGAGCATAACAAGGCAAAGAGGACCTACCATATAACAGGGGCGCTCAAGCACTTCAACGATGTTCATATCAACCTCGCCGAAGGCACGGGTGATTTTATTGCCGTTTCTGCGGTAAGGGATGATGAACAGGAAAATTGTGAGAATTATCAGTGCGCAGAAAACCCACGAAAGAGTTATATCAACCTTTTCCGGGAGCATATACCACAGCTTACCTGCGGATTCTGCCTGCTCAAGATTCTTTGCTGCAATAGGCCAGCCGAGAACAAAAGCACATGCGATGCCGAGGCCGTTAAAGCAGCCCTGAGTGAATTCCATAATCTTCCAGCCGTCAACAATCCGGAGCTTTTCCCATCTGCCGAAAAGCATTTTGCCGTTCTTGAGAGGATGCATCTGCTTGTCATAGAAGGTGATTGCTATAACCCAACCGACAGAACCTGCAAGTGCACCGCCAATCCACATAATAATGCCGAAAATGTCACGGCGGATTGCCATAAGCACCAGTAACCCTGCAACTATTACAAGATTTCTTCCCCATTCCTCACGACTGTCCTTTGAGAAGCAAACCTTTGGCATTTTTCCGTGCTCGGGGTCATAGGGTGTGTTAAAAATGCGGTAGCCGATTTCCTGAACAACAGGAACAAGTGCAAAGAAAGCAACAAAATCATACCATTTGTAAACAACGCCGCTCATTGCAGAGAAGCTTACACCGAGGAAAGCCGAACCCAGACCGCTCCAGATTGAGCCTTTAAACGCAAGAGCAAGATAACCCAGGGACGGATTATAACGCTCTTCATCGTGGTGAAGAACAAGACTCATTGTTGAGCCGTATGGCTCCATACCGCCGTAAAAATAACCGAGTGCACAAGCTGCCGCAAACAGGAATACATTATCCATCAGAAGCTCAGAGCCTGTGTACCAAACGCAAAGAATACCCATGAATGCACCGGGAAGCATAGCACCTTTTTCACCGCCGATTGCCGAACCGCGTATGCCCCAGCCAAAGCACATGGTAATCATACTGATAGCCAAAAACGCAAATACATTTTGAGTTTCCATATGCAAAATCCTTTCTCAATTTTTAATTTTTTTCTACACGAACAACTGCATAACCGATCTTCTTTCGTCCGCAGGTGTAAACCATATGGAGAAGATTACCCTCTGCAACAATTGAGGGATATGAAAATTCCACTCCGGGTTGAGTTTCAAGTTCAATTCGGACAGGATATGTTGCGCCGTTATCCTCAGAAAGGAAAAGGCAAAGAGGTGTACGGTCACCCCAGTTTTCACTTACGGGATTACAAATAAGACCCAGAACCCCGCAATCGGTCATTGCAGCACCGATGCCGCTGTTGTTATTCGGCATATCGGTAGGTCTTGCTACGGACCATGTGCGTCCGAAGTCTGTTGATTCGCTGCGATAAATCCAATTAAGATTTGTGCGTGCAAGCATATAAACTCTGCCGTCGTGTGATTGATCTTCCCATATCGCAGGCTGAATCAAGCCCTCGCCATCCTTCGGGAGCTCCTCCTTACGGTTGCAGATTGTGCCGTCGGGCAGTTCAAATGCAACGGGAGCAGAAAGCTTCCAGGTTTCTCCGTTGTCTTCGCTGTAATCTGTCCATGATTCCCAACGGTCACACAAATCCTCGGTTGAGCCGGGAGCAAGAAGTGCGCCGTTTGAAAGCCTTATCATCTGATTTTTAACAGGACCTCTTCCGCCGATATCACCGGGAACAAGCTCTTTGGGCGTTGACCAGTTCTTGCCGCCGTCGGTGGAAACGGTTTTCATTGAGTACCAATGTCCTTCATCAATACCGCTTTTGTAAATCAATGTAAGAACACCGTTCTCTGCAAAAAGAGTCGGATTCCAGTCTGCCTCGCCGTCATCAGGCGTTACGGGCACTGGGGTGCTCCATTCGCCGTCACGGCTCGCAAACCATATACGCACGTTGGGATTTTTTTCTTTTATGCCGCCAAACCAGGCGGCGGTGGGAGTGCCGTTGCAGACAGCAACCGTTGCTGCATGACATTCTCCTGTTTCTTCATTAATACCTTCGGTTGCAAGGTATTCCTGGTATAAAAGTTCAGCTTTAATCATTTATCAATGTCTCCCATTCCGAAATTACTGTATCTGCCACAAAACGGTTTTCTTCCTCACCGAGATTGTAATAGTAGAGAATATGTATCTCATTGTTAAAGAACACTGTTCTGGGATAGCCGATATCTGTGTTGACCGCATCTGTTCGCAGTGCAACGGGCTCTGACCAGCTTTTGCCGTCGCGAGTGGTAGTGATAAAAAGTCCGTGAGGGTTTTGTCTGCGGAAAAAAGCAAGCACAACGGTTCCGTCGGGCAACGAACAAAGCGCAGGCGGACTGCCGCCGCTCATATCCTCATCTATATACGCAAGCTTTGTTTCATAGAGCCAATTTTTTCCTTCATCGTTGCTCAGGTACACATCGAGCTGTGTGAAGCCGGGCTCATTTTCACTGGCATAACGTGCAACTCCGAGCAGCGAACCGTCGGGCAGCTTTGCAAGAGCAGGCATTATGCGGAAATCACCTTTGGGAGGGTCTTCGCCCATCATGCCCAGCTTTTCCCATTTGCCGTCAAAGGTAAGCTTTGCAGCAAAAGCATTGCCTTCTAAACCGTCAGCCTTAACACCCGTCATGGCAAGAAGATAATATCCGTTACAAACGAGATAATCGGTTCTGGCACAAACACCGACAAGACCAAAATCAGGGATGCGGAACGGACCGTTCCAGCTTTTGCCAGTGTCATTTGTAACCATAAGTTGTGTGAACACATTTCCGTCCCAGCCGGAAGGCATAAAATACAAGCCGCTGTCAGCACTGAGCAAATCCGCAGGCAGGTCAGGAAGGGGTGTTGTGTTTTTGTAATCAATCGCCGGGATTTCGGGGAATTCGTGAATCCATCCTGTTTCGGGACGGAATCTTGCAAACATTCTTATTGTAGGCTTTGTTCTGTCAAGTGCATGCACATCGGGGCCGTTGTAATGGTGTATCCCTTTTTCAAAGCCAACAAGCAATTCACTGTTAAATTTCCAGATACCGTGGTTTGCAGGCCAGCCGAAGAAGCTGGGTTTATCAAAAGCCACGATATTGTGTGTCACTTTCATATTTCTCACCTTTTTGAAGCAAAATTATCAAAACAGTAAAAAGATCCCGAATGAAATTTTCTTATTTCATTCGGGTTATAAGCCGAATAATCAGCAACCGTGACGCTCCTTATAAATGCGGATAACCTCCTGCAGGTCTTCCTCTGTGTCTACGCTGACCGCCTCATACTGTGCGGGTGCGGGAACGATTTTGATTTTGTAGCCGTGCTCCAGAACCTTGAGCTGTTCAAGTGACTCCGCCTCTGAAAGGGGTGTGGGAGCAAGCTTTGTGTATGTATTGAGAAACTCGTGTGTATAAGCATAAATTCCTACGTGCTCAAAATACTTCGCAGCCTCAGCGTGGCGGGGATACGGAATCGGCGAACGGGAGAAATAGATGGCGTTGCCGTTAACATCGGTTACAACCTTAACAACTGTGTTATTGAGAACATAGTCGCCTTCAATAGGCACACTGCCTGTTGCCATAACGCAGTCGGGGCTGTTGATGAGTGCAGAACCGATATCATCAATAATTTCGGGGGGAACAAGGGGCTCGTCACCCTGAATATTGATAACATAGTCGCAGTCATAGTTGCTTGCAGCTTCTGCTACGCGGTCGGAGCCCGTGGGATGATTGACGCTTGTCATAACGGCTTCACCGCCGAATGCGATAACAGCATCATATACACGCTGATCGTCTGTTGCAACAACAACCTTGTCAAGAACCTTTGATTTGCTTGCGTTTTCATAAACGTGCTGAATCATGGGCTTGCCGCATATATCCTTAAGAGGCTTGCCGGGCAAACGGGAAGAACCGTAACGGGCAGGAATAACGCCTAAAACTTTAGCACTCATTTTAATAATCTCCTTTATCCTGAATTAAAAACAGTATTTGTCACGAAGTGCGTTGCGCATTTTATTGAGCGAGAACGGCTTGATTTCATCGCAGATACGCTCACGCATTGCCTTGCCTTCCTCTGTGTTCTGCGGAGCTGAAGTGAAATCGAGAGTTATGCCGAGCTCGTTGCAGATACGGTCAACAAAAATCGGCCAAAGCTCGCCGATATCACCGATAACGGGAATGCTGTTTTCAAGACGTGTGAAAGCAGACATTTCCAT
This sequence comes from Acutalibacteraceae bacterium, assembly GCA_045535475.1. GTDB lineage: Bacteria > Bacillota > Clostridia > Oscillospirales > Acutalibacteraceae > CAG-177. The sequence goes on from JAZSLR010000066.1 coordinate 13,605, forward strand.
ACGGAAGGGGATTTTTGTAAGCTTGGTCTTGGGAAGACCTTCATTGATTGCCTTCTGGATGAGTTCGCTCTGCTTGTTGAGATCCCACGAACGCTTGAGATTTTCGTCAAGGTCAAAGCGGATGAGAGTTTTATCCTTGAGGCTGTATGTGGGCAGACCATTCATTGCAGCCCAGATTCCGTGACCGGTATATGTTTCAAAAGGTCCGTCGTGGATTTCCTGAGTAAGAGCAACCGCAGATTCAATAATAACATCTGCTTCGGAAAGCATTTTTGCAATACGCTTGCAGCGCTGGCTTACGGGAATGCTGTCAGAGATACAAAGACCGACCTGACCGCCGCCGATAAGCTGAGGAACGCTTACAAGAACAGGTACGCCTTTAATTGCACCTGCACCAATCATAGTATTTGGGTCGGCACCGAGACCTGCAACATACTCAAAGCTTTCACCGAGTGTCTGTGCAGCAACCATAACCTCTGTCGAAACCGTTTCATTGAAGTAACCCACGGGATAAGCCATGTTACCCGCCGCTTTGATGATAACCTTACCCTCTGCCTTTTCGCAGATGGAAACAAGTTCTTCGTCAAGAGGCAGTTCCGAACGGATTCGTGCCCATTCTTCTTCGCTGAGCTGGGTAAGCTCATAAATATTGCCGCGGCAACGGATGTTTTCCGGACACTTGTCGCCGAGAATATCCGCATCAAAACGCTTTACACGGTCAAGTGTACCGCCCATTTCGTGAGAAATAACGGCAGAGCTTGTTGTTACGCCGTCGATAAGACCTGCGTGGATGAGAGCGGCAATCAGAGTTGTAACGCCCTCGTGAAGATTGGGACCGCTTCCGATAACGGCCGCAACTTTACCGCCGCGTTTTTTTACTTCGACAACTTTTTTTATTGCAGTATTTAAAAATTCTTTTGTTTCATCGGGAAGTGCCTGATAAAGCTGCTCAACCAGAGCCGGTGATGCCATAATTAATTCTCCTATCTGTATATTAGTTTACAAAATAATTCATCATTAAAAATTTTATTTGATTTTTTTGCCGAAGCAAGCGTCATCATGGTCGAGTGACAAAAGATCGAAGCCGTATTTTTTGTAGAAATTTACTGCTCTTTCGTTTCTCGGTCCGCAAGTGAGGCAGACTCCTTGAATTCCCTTTTTTGCCAAATGGTCACACAGAGCATCAACAAGCTTGCCGCCCATTCCCATTCTCTGATATTCGGGAAGGATATCAATGTGGAGATGAGCGGGATATTCATTCTTGAACTTTTCCTGAGCATTGTATGCTGTCGAAGCCCACTCATATCTGTCTTCGCCGAAGCTGTCTGAACGGGGAAGATAGTCCCTGTCAAAAATCTCCTTGAATCTGTCAAAATTTTCAGCACAGATTATGTAACCGACCGCTTTGCCGTTATCATCGATAACAAAGCAATTTTCAGGCTCGTGGTCAATATAATAATTGCAGAATGTATTGTGATAAAACTGCCCCGTTAAATAATCGGGTACTTCTTCGGGGCCTTCGCTGTTGTGACATACAAAATGCACATCAGCACGGTCCGATTCCTCATATTTTCTGATGGATAACATTATAACTCACCACCCTCAATCCGGTTTATAAAAACAGATTATCATAAAAAGATATAAAATGCAATAAAATTGCTTGAAATTTTTTGAAATAAGTGTATAGTAAAGATATACAGTTTTCAGGAGGGATGAATATGAATTTTAAGGACAGTTTAACAAAAAAATCCGTGAACTCCCTGATAAGTTTTATTATTTCAACTATGCCGAAAAGGTGTTTTACAACGCAGGAAATTTCAAATAAATTTATGCTTACCGGTAATGAAAAGTTTTCATCCGTTCCGGGTGAAAAATGGACCTGCGGCTTCGGCAAGGCATCCTATACCCCCGATGATTACGAAAGCAAAACATATTATATAGCAGGATATGACTCCGATAACCCCGTAAAGGGGGTGCTTGACGATCTTTACGCAAGAGCGGTTTATCTTGACGATAACAGAGGCGACGGCGGCGTGATTTTCTGTGCACTTGATTGTGTGGGTATGAGCAGAAAAGACATAAATGATATAAGAAAGTATGCTCTTGAAAGCGGCAAGCTTGGTAAAATCAAATCAATTAACATATCTTCAACGCACACGCACGCAGGAATTGATACTCAGGGTCTTTGGGGCGAAAAGATTTTTAAAAGCGGCAAAGACAAGGTGTTTATGGACAGGCTCAAAAGAATTGCGGCTCAAGCTGTCGTTACGGCTTTTGAGAGCAGAAAAGACGGCAGGCTCTTTATGGGTTACACACCTGTTGAAGATATGCAGGCTGATGTCAGAACTCCCGTAACTTACGACAAAAACCTTACAAGGTTCCGTTTTTCGCCCGACGATAAATCAGGTGACATTTACATAATTAATTTCGCTTCGCACGCTGAACTGCTTGGCACAACCTCTCTTATCAGTGCGGATTTTCCTGCATACCTTATCAGAGAAATAGAGGAACGCGAACCCGGCTCAAACGCCGTTTTCTTTAACGGTGCCGTAGGCGGTATGATTTCTGCAAAAGAAATAAAGAAGGTTTACAGGGATTCGATCGATTGTGAAGCATATATGAAAGCCTTCGGAAAACAATTAGGCGAAACGGCTCTTTCAGTTAATAACGAGAAGGAGCTTAACCCCATTCTTAACATAAAATCCAAAGGTATTGTGGTTCCCGGCGACAACACGGTGCTGATTCTTGCAAGATATCTTAAGGTTCTTAACAACGATATAGGCAGAACAGAAAAGAGAAACAAGGTCTGCATTTATTCGGAAGTGGGATATATGGAATTGGGTGATAAGGATGTTGCCGTATTCCTTGTTCCCGGCGAACTCTTTCCCGAGCTTTATAACGGAGATTTTCTTACGGAAAAAGACAGTGCAAACCACAGAACGGCAAGCTATCGGAATGTGCTTGCCGATATGACAGAATGCAGGCACAAATTCGTTATCGGTCTATGTAACGACGAGCTTGGCTACATTCTTGCGGAA